>JAYTWC010000142.1:0-5861 GCA_043743635.1 Verrucomicrobiota bacterium
GACATGCGCGTCCCGCTCCATATCGTCGAAGCACGCCGCGAACGCCTGCGCGAACTGATCCGCCGCGACGGTTTTCTCCCCCTCGCCGACATCTGTCGGCACTTCGATATTTCTGAGGCAACCGCCCGCCGCGACCTCGCCGTCATCGAAGCCGACGGCCACATCACCCGCACCTACGGCGGAGCTCTTGCCGATTACAACAGCTCCTTCGCCTCGCTCGGCGAGCGCACTAAACGTGCCCGTACCGCCAAATCCCGCATCGCCCGCGCAGCCGTTCGCCTCGTTCCGCTTTCCGGCACCATCTTCCTCGACGCCGGTACGACCGTGCTCGCTCTCGCCCGTCTGCTCACCCGCCGTAAAAACCACTCGATCACCGTTGTCACCAACAGCCTCGCTGTCGCCTCCGTACTCGGCGGCGCGCCCGGCATTTCGCTGCAACTCCTGGGCGGAATCTTTCTCAATCGACAAGCCACACTCTTCGGCGATCACGCCGTCGTCGCGCTCGACGACTGGAAAATCGATGCCGCCTTCCTCGGCGCCGAAGCCATGAACGCCGAAGGTATCTGGAATTCTCACGAAGAAGTGGTTCGCCTCCAACGCGCAGTCCTGCAAAAAACCATGCGCGCCTACGTCTGTATCGACGCCACCAAACTCAACCGCAGCACGCCGCACTGCGTCGCCCGTTGGGACGAAAACATCCGCCTGATCACCGACGCCTCCGCCGTCCAGTTGCGCGAAGCCGGAATCGCGATTACCGATACCCGTCTCATCAATCCCGCGAGTTGAAGCACGCAACCAAAACCATTTTAGCGCAAAGGTCTCAAAGACCAGAACGCAAAGATCACAAAGTAATCGCTCCGTCCTTCGCGCTCTTTGCGATCTTCGTGTAAAACTTCCGTTCCGTTGCCCTCTTGGGCACATGCCTTTCCTCCGACCAAATTTTAAGTCAAAAACGCCCTCCTAAAAGCTCCCTCCTTTTCACTATGGAAAACTACTGGCTCCACCCACGCGAAGAACTCGTCGCCACCATGCAGCGGATCTACCGCTACCGCATGACCACCACCTCAGGCGGCAATCTCTCCATCCTAGATCCCGACAACAGCATCTGGATAACACCGTCCCGCGTCGATAAGGGCGCGCTCACGCCCAACGACATCGTGCGCGTCCATGCCGACGGCAAACGCGAAGGCGCTCACCCGCCTTCCTCCGAGTTTCCTTTCCACGCCGAAATCTACCGCCGCCGTCCCGACATCAAAGCCATCGTCCACGCCCATCCCGGCGCACTCGTCGCCTTTTCAATCTGTCGCCAATTACCGGATACACGTGTGCAGTCCCACGTCCACGAGGTCTGCGGCAAAATCGCCCTCGCACCCTACGCCTGCCCTGGCACCCAAGCACTCGGTGACAACATCGCCAAAACCTTCGCCGAAGGCGCCGACTGCGTGCTGCTCGAAAATCACGGCGTCGTGATCGGCGGCCGCGATCTGCGCGAAGCGTTCCAACGATTCGAAACGCTCGAATTCGCCGCTCAAACCTTGATCCGCGCCGCCGGCCTCGGAGCCCTCCAAGTCCTCCCGCCGGAAGCCCTCGCCGTCGACACCGCGCCTAAATTCCCCGACCTGCCGCCCACCGAACCGAGCAACAGCGAGAAAGACCTGCGCGTCCAGATCTGCCGCTTCCTCCATCGCGCCTACCAACAACGCCTGCTCATCAGCACCGCCGGCGCCTTCTCCGCCCGCCTCGGCAACGACGACTTCGTTATCACCCCGCGCCGCCGCGACCGCCTCGAAGTGCAACCCGGCGGCCTCGTCCGCGTCCGCTCCGGTTCGTGCACCGCCGGTCGACAACCTAGCCGTGCCGCCAAACTCCACGCCGAAATCTACGCGCGAAATCCCGAGATTGGCGCGATCATCAACGCCCAGCCCGCGCATGCCTCAGCCTTCTGCATGACCGCTGCGCCACTCAGCACCCGAACTATTCCTGAGAGTTACGTCGTGCTCAACAACGCTCCCAAGCTTCCCTTCCTCCGCATCGTCGAGGACGCCGCTCAAATCGCCTCCGCCATTTCCATCCCCAATTGCCCCGTCGTGCTGATCGCCAACGAGGGCGCTGTCGTCGTCGGCCGCACGCTGCTCGAAGCCTTTGACCGACTCGAAGTGCTCGAAGCCACTGCCGAAGCCTTGCTGCTCGCGCGTCCGCTCGGACCACTCGTGCCCATGCCCGAAGCAGCGATCGACGAACTCCGCAAGGTCTTCAACCTGCCATAAACTGCTTCCGATGGTAGGGCGGATTATCCTTAATCCGCCGTGTTCGCCCCTGATAAATCGGCGCGTTAAGGATAACGCGCCCTACCTCGAACCATTCGACTCACGCCAACGCCAAACTCGGCTCGATCATCAGCGCCGCCAGATCAGCCTTGGCGGTGGCCAACGGATCGACCCACGCCGCAAACGCGATCATGCCGGCATTGTCACCGGTATGTTTTGGTTGCGCGATCAACACCGGCAGCCGTTGCTTTGACGCTAACTTTTCCATCGCAGCTCGCAACGGCCGGTTGTTCGCCACGCCACCCGACAAACCGATGCTCGCATAAGACTCCAAACTCAGCGCGCCTGTCGTCTTTCGCACCAACGCATCGATCACGGCTTGCTGATAACTCGCGCACAGATCCGCCATGCGCGCCGCGATCTCCTCCGGCGACATTTTTTCGAGCTGATACCGCAGACTTGTTTTCAAGCCGGAAAAACTAAAATCCAATTCACTGCGCGGACCAAGGCCGCGCGGAAAATCATACGCATCCACTTTTCCGTTTGCCGCTTCCTTCTCAATCAGCGGCCCACCTGGATAACCAAGCCCCAGGAGTTTTGCGCCTTTGTCGAGCGCCTCGCCCGCCGCATCATCGCGCGTCGACGAAATCACAGTAATCCGCCGCTCCGTATCGAGCCGGAATAACAACGTATTACCACCCGAAACCACCAGTCCGAGATGCGGCAACAACGCCGCGAATTTCCTCTCGAATTCCACGGGAGCTGCCTCATGCAGCGCAATAAACGGCGAAAATGCATGACCGCGCAGATGATTCACACCGGTCAGCGGACATTTCAGCGCGAGCGCCAGCGACTTCGCCGCCGCCGTCCCAATCGCCAGACAGCCCGCCAGACCAGGACCATGCGTCACCGCCAAACTTGTGACCAAACGAAAATCCTCAGTGACATCCTTCGCCCGCGCCAACAGCGGCGCGATCGTGCGCAAATGTTCTCGCGTCGCCAAATCCGGCACGACACCGCCATAACGTCCGTGTAAAACGATCTGGCTGTGAATCCACTCGCCCACAATCCCACGGGCCGGATCAAACACCGCCACCGCCGTCTCGTCGCAGGAGGTCTCTAGGGCGAGGATCATTTTGAAGGCGGCATCGCCGGTGCCGACGCAGCCGCAGGCTCCGCCTTTCGTGTATCGAGAATCATGATACCGAGCAACACGTCCTTCGCGCCCTGCAACTGCCGATCCTCAATCGGCGCGAAACCAAAGCGTTCCTTGAACTCCACCGGATCCGTCATGTCGTGACGGGCTCGTTGCAAACGCACGTTTTGGTCATCCTCGGGCGTCATCACGATTTCGACATTCGGCGTCACCCCTTTTTCATGGAGCGTCACGCCACTCGGCGTGTAGTAACGCGCCGTGGTGAGTCGCATGCCTTCCCCTCGCTTAAGCTTAAAAATCGACTGAACCGATCCTTTTCCAAACGAACGCTCACCCACGATCACCGCGCGATGCGTGTCTTTGAGCGCACCGGCGACAATCTCAGCGGCACTGGCACTGCCGGCATTGATCAAAACAGCCGTGGGAACATCAAGCGGAGCGTCGTCTGATTCTGCTTTGTAGTCCTCTCGATCAGCCGGTTTTCGACCTTGGGTGTAGACGATGATTTCGCCTTTTTTAAAAAACGGTTCGGCAACAGCCACGGCCGCATCGAGCAACCCACCCGGATTATTTCGCAAATCGATAATGAGCGCTACGGCCTTCAGATCAGCCAGCTTGTTCAGCGCATTGACGAACTCCTCACCGGTACGCTCGGTAAACTGGGTAATTTGGAGATAACCGATGTTATCAGACAGAATCTGAACATCGCGTACACTGTCGGTTTTGATCATTTCCCGCACGATCGTGAACTCGAGATCGCTTTTCGTACTCGCTCGGTAGAGACCGAGTTTGACGCTGGTTTTTGGTTTGCCACGCAATTTCCCCACGACGCCGTCGATCGACGCCTTTTCGAGTCGAACCCCGTCGATGCTCACGATTTCATCACCACGCTGGATCCCTGCACGCTCGCTCGGCCCGCCAGCAATGGGCGCTACGATCACGGCACGCGACTTACGCAGCTCGACCTGAATACCGACGCCGCCGAACTCGCTGCTCATGTCCTCTTGAAGCTGCTGGTATTCCTTCGCCTCCATAAATTCCGAATGCGGATCGAGCGAATCGGTGATTCCGTGAATCGCCGCATGGGCCAGCGCAGTATATTTCGCATCGTTCGCCTCCACATAATTCTCGTTCACCAACTGGAGCACCTCGCGCACATACTCAGACGAACGATCAAGCTCTTTGTCGGAAAATAACCCCCAGAGAAATGCGAGCTTTGCGACGCCAAGAGCGACACAACTGCCCAGCATAACGCCGAGAGCGACCGTGAGTATCCGTTTTACCATGACCTCGACTGTGCGAATCCGCAGGAGTTTGTAAATGGGTTCGTAAGCCCTACGCGGTAACTGAGAATTTTTTCGCAACGTGTGAATAGCGCATTTTCCTCGTGGCATGTGGCTGTTTAGGCCCAAGTTTAACCCGCGCCCATTCCCTCTCCGTGGTAGGGCGAGGCGTCCCTGCCGAGCCGGAGCTCAACAGGACGGTCCGCCCAACCCTGCGACTCTTTCAAAAAACATGCCCAGCCCAACCGAAATTCCCAGCCTGCCCTCGCCTGCGTTCCTCGACGCATTCCGTGCCGAAGCGGACGCGGCTGGCCACATGCCCTTCGATCGGTTCATGGAATTGGCCCTTTACCATCCGACACTCGGCTATTATCGGCGGGATAAAAAACGCGTCGGCTATGGCCGCGACACCGATTTCTACACCGCCAGCACCAGCGGACCACTCTTCGGCGAACTCGTCCACGCCACTTGCCGATCCCTGCTGGGTTCGGAAAACCCGGGCGATTATACCTTCGTCGAATTCGGTGCCGAACCCGACGCCAGCATTCTCCACAACGTCAATCACACCTTCGGCGCCACGCGAACCATCCGTATTGGCGAACCCATTACGCTCACCGGTAAATGCGTCGTTTTCTCCAACGAACTTTTCGACGCTCAACCCTTCCGACGCTTTGTTTTTCGCTCTGATGCGTGGCTCGAACTCAACGTAGAATTACGGGGAAACACCCTGCACGAAATCGCTCTGCCGGCCGCGTCGCTTCCGCCGCAACTACCCTCCACCGCCACGGAAGGCTACCATTTCGACCTCCCACTCACCTCCATTTCGCTCGCCGAAAAAATTGCCTCCCAACCCTGGACCGGCCTTTTCGTCGCCTTCGACTACGGGAAATCCTGGCGCGAACTCACCGAAGCCACACCGGCGGGCACCGCCCGCGCCTATCATCGCCACACTCAGTCCAACGACCTACTCGCCCACCCCGGTGAACAAGACCTAACCTGTCACATCTGCTGGGACTGGCTCGCCGAATCACTCCGCAAAAACAACTTTGCCGAACCACACCTGGACTCCCAAGAATCCTTCTTGATCCGTCACGCCGCCGAATTCCTGTCGAGCACCGTCGCCGCCGAAGCCGCGCAACTGAGCCAACGTAAACT
>JAYTWC010000143.1:0-2229 GCA_043743635.1 Verrucomicrobiota bacterium
TGGCCAAGCGTGCTGCCAGCCACGGCAAAACCGTGGATGATGAAACCACGCTTGCGCTGATGCGCCGTTGGTTTTGGACGCGCAAACCCGATGCGGGATTCGCCCTAACCGGCTTCCCGGCTACGTTGCTCCAAGCTAAAGTGTTCGACGAATGGATCGAGACTCGCGACGAAACGCTACACAGCGTCATTGTCGGCAACGAGTCCTCGGCTACTTCCGTCATCGAACATTATCGTACGTACGGTCTCGTTATCGAGGCCAACGCCATTGCTGCCTGATATGATCCCGATCAAAAACAAAGAGGGAATCAGCCGAATGCGCGACGCGTGCGCTGTCGCGGCCGTTGTTTTGCACGAATTAAAAAAGTGTGTTCAACCCGGCATTTCGACTTATGACTTGGATCAGGCTGCCCGCGAACTTATCGCGCAGCACGGAGCCCGGAGTTCCTGTTATGGCTACCAAATTGGTTCCCGCCGCTTTCCTGCTTACAGCTGCCTTTCAGTGAACGAAGAAGTCGTTCACGGGATTGGTTCGATAAAGCGGATTCTTCGCGAAGGAGACATTGTCTCGCTCGATATCGTTGTTCAATACAACGGTTACATCGGTGATAACGCCACCACGGTCAAAATTGGCCAGGTGCCTGCTCGGGTCGACGAACTTTTATGCGTCACCGAGGAAGCACTCGCCATCGGCATCCGCCAGGCTGTGGTCGGCAATCGCATCGGAGACATCTCCGAGGCGGTCCAGAAGTTTGTTGAATCGCACGGTTTCAGTGTGGTGCGCGAAATGGTTGGCCACGGGGTCGGCGTTTCGATGCACGAAGAACCGCAGATCCCAAATTTCCTCGACCGAAAAAAAGCGAAGACCGAACTAATTCGTCCCGGCATGACGCTCGCGATCGAGCCCATGGTTAACCTTGGCGGTTATCGCGTCAAGACTCTGAGCGATGGTTGGACAGTCGTCACCTCCGATGGTACGCCCTCCGCCCACTTCGAACACACGGTGCTCACGACAGAACAAGGTCCGGAGATCCTCACGATCCCTCGCACCACGCCTCCTGCAGCCGCCACGTCGGCCGCCTCCTAATTTTTTCACTTTCCAAACTAAACTCTAAACCAAAACCAACATGCCACGTCTCCTCGGTGTTGAAATTCCCGCGAAAAAGAAAGTCGCGATCTCCCTCCGTTATATTTACGGAATCGGCCCTCAGCGCGCTGACCAGATTGTCGAAGAAGCCAGTCTCGATGCCAACATGCGCGCCTCTGATCTTTCAGAAGAGCAGCTCAATAAGATTCTCCAGGTAATCACCGAACACAAATGGGTGGTCGAGGGCGATCTTCGCCGCGAGCTCACTGGCAATCTTAAGCGTCTCCAGGCGATTAATTGCTACCGTGGTATCCGTCATCGCCGCAGCCTCCCGGTTCGCGGTCAGCGCACAAGTACTAACGCCCGCACGCGCAAGGGCCCCCGCAAGACTGTGGGTGTCGCCAAAAAAGCAGCTGAATAATTAAAGTCATGGCCGAAGAAAAGACATCCTCCAAGAAAGCTCCTAAGAAGGAAGCTACACCCGCCGCCGGCGCCGAAGCGAAAGCCCCGGTTGCTGAAAAGCCCGCTAAGGCTCCTGCCGGCGAACAAACTGCCGCACCTGCTGCCAGCGACAAGCCGGTCGAGTTGATCGGCGGCGTTGCCAAACAGCCCACAGCTGAAGATCTCCTCAAGGAAGAGCTGGGCACCATCAAGGTCCGCAAGGCCAAGGGCTCCAAGAACGTCACCTCTGGCGTCGCCCACGTCCTCGCCTCCTTCAACAATACGATCGTCTCGATCACTGACGCCAAGGGCCAGGTCATCGCTTGGTCCAGCGCCGGCAAGTGCAACTTCCGCGGTTCGCGTAAGTCCACGGCCTACGCCGCTCAGGTTGTTGCCCAAGATGCCGCCCGTAATGCCATGTCTCATGGTCTTAAGGACGTCGTCATCGAAGTCAGCGGTCCCGGCCTCGGTCGCGATTCCGCTATCCGAGCTCTCCAAGCGATCGGCCTCGAAATCGTTTCGATCGTCGATGTCACGCCCGTTCCGCACAACGGCTGCCGCCCTCGCAAGCGCCGTCGCGTGTAATACGCCCACTCCAAGTCTAACATTTTAAATACCAGGTTTTCCCATGGCTCGTTACACCGGACCTACCACCCGAATCAGCCGCCGTTTTGGCCAGCCGATCTTCGGCGCCACCAAGGC
>JAYTWC010000144.1:0-5895 GCA_043743635.1 Verrucomicrobiota bacterium
GATGCGGGGCATGTTGTACGGCCCCTTCGATTACTTCGCCGATTCCCGGCATGCCGCAGGGAAAGCCGGCGGGCGTGCGATGTGTGCAACTGACGGAGGATTTGCGTTGTGCGATTTTTGGGAAGCCGGAGCGCCCCGCGTTTTGCGCGAGTTTGCGGCCGACCGAGGAAATGTGCGGTCGGACAAAGGACGAGGCGATGGCGTATCTCGCGACGTTGGAGCAGGTGACGAAGCCGCAAGGTTTTTAAAGGGTGCCCGATTCTAGCAATTCGAGGTAAACGAATTTGGGTGTTTTGACGCCGGCTTCTTTTCGAATGGCGACGAGACGCGGCGATTTGAAAAAGGCTTTGGCGGCTGCAATCGATGTCCAGGCGGAGAAGTGGACGATTTTGTTGGGTTCGTGTTCGTAGCGCAGGACTTGATAGGAGCGCTCGCCGGCTTCTTTTCGGATGTCGGCGTTGCGATCAAAAATCTTTTTCCAGGCGGAATAGTCAGCGACTTCGTGAGTGATCAGAACGTTTTGCATGGTGCGGTTGGGATTTGGTTGATCAAGCGGCTGAATATTTGGGGCGAGAGATCAGGTCGGTGGTGGACAGAGAGGACGTCGTGGAGTTTGGTGAGCTGGCGTTCGACTTGTTCGAGTTTTGGTTCGTCGGCCATGTGCAGGAGGATGCGGCTGGTTTCGGTGCTGGGCAGTGGCACGACGACGATGGCTTCGAGGTTGAAGGCGCGGCGAGCGAAGAGGCCGGTTATGTGCGACATCGTGCCGGGGTGGTTGCGCACGATGAGTTCGAGGATGGTGGAAGTTGGCATTGGGTTAGGCATGGGTGAGCTCTGGTTGGGCGATCATCATGTGGCGGTTGGCGGCGCCAGGGGGAACCATTGGGTACACATTTTCTGTGGTGTTGATCGGGATATCGATCACGCAGGGGCCGTCGCCGGTGAGGGCGGCGGAGATCTGTGTGAGTGGGTCGGTGGATGGGTCGACGCGAATGCCACGTACGCCGAAACCGCGAGCGATGGCGGCGAAGTCAGGACTGGTGGCGAAGCGCGAGGCTTCGTAGCGCTGGCCGTAGAAGAGCTCTTGCTGTTGGCGCACGAGGCCGAGGTGGGTGTTGTTGAAGATCAACACGGCTACCGGCAGATTTTCTTCGGCGAGGGTGGCGAGTTCCTGGATGTTCATCAGGATCGAACCGTCGCCAGTGACGCAGGCCACGCGACGGTTGGGCGCGGCTAAAGCGGCTCCGATCGCTGCGGGCAGGCCAAAGCCCATCGTGCCGAGTCCGCCTGAGGTTAGGAGTGTGCGCGGTTGGCGGAAAGGGTAGGCTTGAGCCACCCACATCTGGTGCTGGCCCACGTCGGTGGTGATGATGGCATCGGAGGGAAGTTGCTCGCCGAGAAAGCGACAGAGGTTGACCGGGTGCAGTGGATCTTCGCTGCGCGGCGGGTGTTGCAATGGGTAGCTGGCGCGTAGTTCGGCAGCGCGGGCGAGCCAGGTGGGGTGTTTTTGCGGCGGCAGGCGTTCGAGCAGGCGGCAGAGGATGTCAGCGGCATCGCCCACGAGACCGAGGAAGGCTGTTTTAATTTTACCGATTTCAGCTGGATCGATATCGATGTGGGCGATAGTGGCGTGCGGGCAGAATTCGGCGACTTTGCCGGTGGCGCGGTCGTCGAAGCGGGCGCCAATCGCGAGCACGAGGTCGGCTTCTTCGAGGAGTAAGTTGGTGCCTTGCGTGCCGTGCATGCCGAGCATGCCCATGAAGAGCGGGTCCTCGGGTGGAATCGCACCGAGCGCCATTAACGTGGACACAACGGGTGCGGCGGAGCGGTGGGCGAGGGTACGGGCGAGTTCGGTGGCGTTCGAGGCGATGACGCCGCCGCCGAGGTAGAGGACCGGGCGTTGCGCGTGCGCGAGCAGGTGAGCGAGTGTGTCGATGAGTTCGTCTGCGCAGGGTGGGAGTTGTTGGCGTCGGCCGGGTTCGGGTAACGTGTTGATTTCGATTGCGGCGTTTTGCACGTCCTTCGGCACGTCGATGGCCACGGGGCCGGGTCGGCCGGACTCGGCGAGTTGAAAGGCGAGTGGAACGATGTCGAGTAGTTCGGCGGCGTTGCGTACGAGGAAATTGTGCTTCGTGATCGGGAGTGTGAGGCCGTAGGTATCCACTTCTTGGAACGCGTCGGTGCCGATCAGTGATTGCGATACCTGACCGGTGATCGCGACGAGTGGCACGGAGTCGAGGCGTGCGTCGGCGATGGCGGTGAGGAGGTTGGTGGCGCCTGGGCCTGAGGTGGCGAGGCAGGCGGCGGCGCGTCCGGTGACGCGGGCCATGCCTTGCGCGATGAAGCCGGCGCCTTGTTCGTGGCGGGCGAGGACGTGGCGAATGGCGCTGCCGTGCAGTGCGTCGTAAAACGGCAGGATGGCACCGCCAGGTATGCCGGGGAGCGTGTGAATGCCTTGTCGTTCGAGGAGGATACGGAGGAGTTGGGCTCCTGTTGTTTTCATGGTGGGTTTGGGTTGAGCCCTTTCCATGTCGCTTCCGTTGGGGCAAAAAAAAGCCCCTCCGGTGCGACACCGGAGGGGCAAAGTCTTTGGTTAGATCAAGACCCTCTCGGCGCACAGGAAAGTGCTACGACGACGACTGCGACGACCGCAAGTACGCGGGTCGAGAGGAGGTTTGTCGTGTCGGGAAGGTTCATGAAAGTGGGCAATAAAAAACGCCACCTACCGCCAAAGTCAAGGCGGCAGGTGGCGTTGGTTGAGTGTTACTTAGCGTTTGGCCATCTCTGCGAGACCGGCCTTGCGTTCAGCAAGAGCGAGATCGAGGGCCTTCTTTACGCCGTACTTGTGTACTGCGAAGTGACGCTTCTTTTGCACGTTCGGCTCAGGGGACCAAGAAGCTTCAATGAATTTGTACTTCTTGCCGTTGACGACCTTCACAACGCGGCGAACGCCGGTCGGGAGATCTTTGTCTTTCTTATCGCGACGCATCTGAGCGATCTGCCAGCGTGGCAGTTTCGGATGGGCCTTGTCGAAAGCGGCGGCTGTTTTAGCAGCGGCTTTCAAGCAGGCATCGTGGTCACCTTTGTAGTCAGCCAATTGGAAGACCGTGAACAAACGACCGCTCTTGCGAACGATCTTAGCGATGTAGCCGTCGATGTACTCTTTCGGGTAAACCGCGCGGTAGACGTAGGGGAACTTTGTTTTTTTGCTTTTTGCCATAGGAATAAGGATGAGACTCTAAACGGTATCGGCTGGTTTGCCAGTCGAAGTAGCAGTTTTTTAGTTATTAGGACTGGATGCAACGTCAAAACTAGACCTTTTGTCACGCCTAAAGGTTCCGGTTCCTTCGCATTTGCTTCATAGGGGCAGTTCCCTTTTCCTCCAATCCATGGCAAAACCTGACGAACCGAAGATAATTTTCTCCATGATCGGCGTCTCGAAAAAAATCGAGCGCAAGGAAATCCTTAGGGATATTTCCCTATCATTTTACTATGGTGCTAAGATCGGTGTGCTCGGTTTTAATGGTTCGGGAAAGTCTTCGCTCATGCGTATTTTGGCGGGACGGGACACGGATTTCGATGGGCATGTTCACTTCGAACCTGGTTATGGTGTGGGCCTGCTCGAACAGGAGCCGCAGCTCGCCACCGGCAAAACGGTGCGCCAGTGCGTCGAGGAGGGCGTGAAGGCATTGGCCGATCTTGTCGCGGCCTACGATGCGTCTTGGGACGAGATCAATGATGCTCCTGATGAGGTGGCGCGTAATAAAATCACGGAAAAGCAAGGGGAGTTGCAGGAAAAAATTGACCAACTAGGCGCTTGGGACGTCGCCTCGCAGGTCGATATGGCGATGGATGCTCTGCGTTGTCCGCCGCCGGATCAGATTGTTGATAAACTTTCCGGTGGTGAACGCCGTCGCGTTGCTCTGGCGCGTCTGCTTTTACAGAAACCTGCGATCCTGCTCCTTGACGAACCAACCAACCATCTCGACGCCGAGAGTGTGAATTGGTTGGAGCAGCACCTTGCCCGCTATGAGGGTACGGTTATCGCTGTGACGCATGATCGGTATTTTCTCGATAACGTCGCGGGTTGGATTCTCGAGCTCGCCAATGGTCACGGCACTCCGTGGAAGGGTAATTATTCTTCTTGGCTTGAGCAGAAACAGCGCCTTTCGGCGGTCGAACACCGTACCGAGGACCGTCGCCAAAAGGCGATGTCACGTGAACTCGAATGGATTCGCAAATCCGCCAAGGCTCGTGTCGCCAAATCGCAGGCCCGCATTAGTGCTTACGAGTCGATGCTTAAGGAAAATACCGTCGAAAAGGAAAAGGAGTTTGAGTTGCTCATTCCGCCTGGTCCGCGTCTCGGTACATTGGTTGTGGAGGCTAATAATCTTTCCAAAAGTTATGGCGAAAACGTGCTGTTCGAAAACGTTACATTTTCTCTGCCGCCCGGTGGCATTGTCGGTGTGATCGGCCCGAACGGTGCGGGTAAAACCACCATGTTTCGGCTCATCACCGGCGCGGAAAATGCCGATGGCGGCGAGCTTCGCGTCGGTCCCACGGTGAAAATCGCTCATGTTGATCAGTCGCGCGATTCATTGCCGGATGCTTTGACGATTTTCCAGGCGATCAGCGACGGCGAGGAGATTCTCCGGTTGGGCAACCGCGAGATCAATGCTCGTGCGTATTGCGCTCAGTTCGGTTTTACCGGTGCGGATCAGCAGAAAAAGGTCGGCATTCTTTCGGGTGGTGAACGCAATCGTGTGCACCTAGCTCGGCTGCTTAAGAGCGGTGCTAACCTGATCCTCCTCGATGAACCGACCAACGATCTCGACGTGAATTCCATTCGCTCGCTTGAGGAAGGCTTGGAAAACTTTGCCGGTTGCGCGGTGGTCGTTTCCCATGATCGCTGGTTTCTTGATCGCGTGGCCACGCACATCCTAGCCTTTGAAGGCGACAGCACCGTGCAATGGTTTGCGGGTAACTATTCCTCGTACATCGAGGATTTCCGTCGCCGCAAAGGCAAGGAAGCCGATCAACCGCACCGCATCAAATATCGCAAGCTCACGCGGTGATTTGGTTCGGTTTTACTCGATGAAGAAATCCACGGTGGTTACCACGCGGAGGGTTTTGATCTCGGGCGTGGCGACATCGCGGTCTTCGATTTCGAGCACGCCTTGGGTGGCGCGCCGGATCGAACCGACTTTTGCCTTCGAGTCCTGGGCGAATTTTTCGGCCGAGGCGCGTGCGTTAGCGGTGGCTTCTTTGATCATGTCGGGCTTTGCCTCGTTGACGCCGTCGAACAGG
Source organism: Verrucomicrobiota bacterium (assembly GCA_043743635.1). GTDB lineage: Bacteria > Verrucomicrobiota > Verrucomicrobiia > Opitutales > Opitutaceae > JADKHC01. The sequence goes on from JAYTWC010000144.1 coordinate 5,308, forward strand.
AATTGAGTGTGGTCGCCGTATTCGTTTGAGACGAGCGTGATGCCTTTTTCCAATAAAGAATCTGCGTGTTGGATCGCCTGTTTCACGATGTCGACCTTGGGGCTGCGCACGACGAGGGTCGTGACGGCCCGGTAGCGTGGCAGGACGTATTTTTCGTCGTGGCGTTCTTCGTCCTTGTCGGAAACGGCGGGAAGCCCGTAGGAAATCTCGTTAGGAGTAATGCCTTGTTCTGCCAAAAAATTTTGGACCACCGTTTTGGTTCGTTCGATGGATTGTTTGAGCTGGGGCAGGTCTTCGGCGTAGACGGCGAAGCGGATGGGCCAGATTGCGAGCGTGGCTTTGACTTCGCGTTCCGAGAGGCCGCGCACGCTGAGGAAGCGGTCGAATTCGCGACCTTTTTTGACGGCGTGGCCGATTTGTACACCAAAAATGGCGAGGCCAGCTGCGAGAAGAAAACCGAGTACCGCAAAGGAGCGCGTTGTGATCATGAAACCGGTGTGAGCGGTGTGGGCGCGGGTCGCCAGAAGTTTTTGAAGAAAGATGTTCACAATCTTCGAGGAGAGGAATTCTTTCTCTTGGTTGTTAATA
>JAYTWC010000145.1:0-3461 GCA_043743635.1 Verrucomicrobiota bacterium
GAGAAGTCGGTGAAAGAAGTACTCTCCGAGAAAGTCGCGAAGATTGGCGAAAACATCCAGATCCGCCGTTTCATCCGTTACCAGCTCGGCGCCTAAGTCGTCAGCCAACTGGTTTATTTTCAAAGGCGTTTCGCTATTTTGCGGAACGCCTTTTTCTTTGCTCCCATGAAAGTCAGTCGCCCCCGCATCATCGCCGCCGGTCTCACCCATTGCTGCCCCAACTGCGGTGGACGCACACTCTTCAAGCAAGGCACGTTGTTCCAACTCAACAAGGACTGTCCCGATTGCGGCCTGCCATTTGAGCGTGACGAAGGTTTTTTCCTCGGCTCGATGTCACTCAACTACGGCGTGACGATCTTCGCTTTTCTTATCCCGGTGCTGCTCTTGTACCTGACCGATGTCTTGGGTGGAGCGACGGCGGCCGTGCTGGCTGGAGTCGGCGCGATCCTTTTTCCGATTCTGTTTTACCGATCCTCCCGCAGTTGGTGGTTGATGAGCTACTATTTTTTCCTGCCTCATCATCTGCCGGCCAACCGTACCGAACTCACGCTCAACGAGGACGAAAACAGCTGAACACGCGAAGGCTAAACTTTCGGCTTCCTTTTTATCGTTCGGCCCCTACGGTTTCGCCTCCCTGAGTTTAGGAGAGGTGGCAGAGTGGTCTAACGTACCTGACTCGAAATCAGGCGAACCCGCAAGGGTTCCGTGGGTTCGAATCCCACCCTCTCCGCCAGTGTTTCAGCAGCTAAAAACGCCGTTTCTCCTCTGAGATCGGCGTTTTTCGTTATCAGCTCATTTTTTACTCTGAAAGTAATAATGACTTTACTAGTCGTTACTTGGGTCTCAAACGGGCCGTGGCAAAAACCGTAGCAAGCCCGTGCAAAAGCCGTAGCAAATTTTACCTCATGAAAAACGTCCCTTCGATTGGAAACGAAACCTCTCGAACATCGAGATTCGCGGGAAAAGCAATATCATCGCTATGAAGAACGGCTCAATGCCCGCCTTGGAAACAAAGATCGCATAGGGCGTTTCTAAACGCTAATCGCCCACCAGCGATTGGCATCTGCGGCCACCTTTCGTCGCAGGCTGATAAAAGAACAAGTTGCTACCACCAAAGCCCGCATCACAGCGATGTCCTTAGTGACCCTAAAAACACGAATTGCCTCCAACACGACCTCCCAAACAGTGATCTCAGCCTCATTCATTCAGTACTTCGTATTCACTCAGTGCTTATCTAAGCGAAATATTTACTTTATAAAGTAAATGTACTCTACTAGTACTCATGAGCAATTTATCTAACGCCCTGAGGATCGCCGTTGAGACCTCAGGAAGGTCTCAACAAGACCTCGCAGATTCGATCGGTATGGCGCAGTCCCAGTTCTCGCGGTATTGCAACGGCCGCGGCGATGTGAGCCCACCAGTCCTCACGAAAATCGTTGAACTATTCGCAGCTCCTATTTCTAGCGATTTATTGAGGGCCTACTTAATCGACCAATGCCCAGCTAGGCTCCAGCACTTGGTGGATATCCAGTTGCGCGGAACGCGGGTTGATGAGCCAATTACCGATGGATTAGCGCACCTTCCAGAACCCACCAGAGAAGCCCTCCGCTTAATCGGATCACGATGCAACGAACGGCCTGTTTTGAATCTTGTACTTGATTTGGCGAAGCTATTGCGAACTGACTTTGGCCGACCAATACCAACTAAGAAAATCGCGGCCCTGCCTGCCGATCAGAGCGCACGGAAACCCCCAAGCAACAGAGAATGATCAGTCGCGACTGGGTCTTGCTTTAGAACCCCAAACTTATTCGGTCATCACAGCCATTGTATTTATAAATCAACTACAAGATATCATGGAGGAAAGAAATAGTTCGTGAGTCACTCCCTTGCAGAAATCTGGATAGGTTTGAATTCTGAATTAGGCGAAGATGAGCTGTTGCGCGTTTTCGGTCAGCAATGAGACCACAGGATGTGTGATCTTTCGCTCGGCGGTGATGGCGTAAAATTGTTCCTTGCATCGCTCCGCCACGCCAATGGGGCGGAGTTGATAGTGTTCGCTTGCATCGCGGAGCACCACCGTGGGGATCGGCACAAAGCCTTGGCCTTGAGCCGCCATCACTTTCATCAGCGCAGGGTCTTCGAATTCGGCGATGACGCGGGGCGCAATCTGACGGGTGCGAAACCAGTTCTCGAGTACTCGGCGGAGTGGACTGTTTTCAGTCGGCAGAAGAGCGGGAGCGTCTTGCAACGATTTTGGGAAACCGCGGCGCAGTTTTGTCGCTACATTAGCGGCCGCGCATAATGTGATTCCGCTTTCTCCTAGTAGATGGTTAAAAGCGCGAAATTTCACGGCGCTTGAAGCTGGTTCGTCAGCCAGTACAATGTCTAGGCGATGAGCGGCAAGTTGGCCGAGAAGATCCTCAACCTTGCCTTCGCGGCAGACGATTTGAACTGCGGGCAAAGTGAACGCAGGCTTAAGAATCTCATAGGTAATCAGTTTTGGAAATGAATCCGCTATGCCTACATGAAGTCGAAGGGCGCGAGCTGTCGGTCGTTGTTTGAGTGCGCTGCCGAGATCACGCCCAAGTACAAAAATTTCGTCGGCGTAACGCAGCACGATTTGCCCCGCGTCAGTGAGCACGTTATTGCGTCCACTCCGGCGAAAGAGTTTTGCGTCGAGCGCTTCTTCGAGTTCACGGATTTGTGCGGAAATCGATGGGGGCGAGACGTGCAGTTTGTCGGCGGCCTTTTGCAGGCCTCCTTCTTTTGCAACCGTCCAGAAGTATCGTAGGTGGTGATAATTTAGCCAGTCCATGCGGTATAGAATATTAGGTTTAACCTAAATGTTAATTCCAAAATGTGTAATTAACGAAGTGGTGTTTTGCTGGTATCTTCTGCCGTGTAAGTTCACTGCAACCCATAAAACCCACGAAAATGAAACTCATCTTGCAGCATGCCAATGTTCGCGTCACCGATCGGCTCGACTCATGGATTGAGGAGTGTCTCCGTTCTCTTCTGCCGCTTATCCGCATTGAGGAAGCTCGTATTCGCGTCGAATATTCTCGCGAGGCCAGCCCTCCGTATAAGGCGACTGCACACCTTTTGATTCCAGGTCCCGACTTGAGGGTGGAGGCGAGCGATCACACCGCTCGAACGGCTTTCGCCAAGGTGATGGCGCAGCTCAAGGAGGGAGCCGTCCATCGGGCGGCCCGTCGTGTCCGCAAGAGTTTCGGCGAGCGAAGGGTGCCCGCGTTTCTCCAGCCCGGTTCCGCTCGCCGCTAATTCTAGGACTTGTTCTGAGAAATTAGCCAACCCAGTGCACTGAGGTAAAATATTGAGACAGTTATAAACTAAAAAACATGACCGCCGAAATCTGGCTCTGGATAGGATTCAACGTCTTTGTGCTGGCGATGCTGGCGCTGGACCTCGGCGTTTTCCACCGCAAGGCGCACGTGGTCTCG
>JAYTWC010000146.1:0-1744 GCA_043743635.1 Verrucomicrobiota bacterium
AGAATCACGGCGACCTCCTCGTAGGAGTGGTTTTGAACGTTGCGCAGCACCAGGATCTCCCGGTGCTTCTTCCCTAGTTTTTCCATACACTCGGCGACCCGTTCCGTGAACTCGGTGGTCACTGCGATATCGTCAGGTGTCTCGACATCGGCCGGGAAAACCTCGGCAAGGGTGGCGCCGTCGTCGTCGTTGCCCATCGGCTGGTCGAACGAGATGCTCTTATCGCGTTTGCGCCGCCACCAGTACCAGTAGCGGTTGCGGGCGAGATTGGTCGCGATCTGGTAAAGCCAGGTCGAGAACGCGGCGTCCCCGCGAAAATTCCCGAGGCCGCGGTGGGCTCGGATGAACGCATCCTGCGTGACCTCTTCGGCGTCCTGCTGATTGCGCAGGAGCTGATGGACCATCGAGTAGATGCGATCCCAATACCGCCGGACCATTTCGTTGAAAGCCAGCTCGTCGCCGGCTTTGATCCGGTCCACGAGCAGTCGGTCAAGGGCGACTTCCTGGGCTTTGGTTGACATGCGTTCAACCTCGTTGCGACTGGCGTATTCTTTAAATGTTCCCACGGGAAATGCCTCTGTGATTTGGATTGCGGCCGGCACTGTCGGTGCCGCTGCCGGTCCGGTCAAGCAACCCGCAAGCCTGGCGGCGGTGGGGGTGCAGCGCCGCGCCACGAGGGAAACCCAAACCAGTCGCTTCCGTCTCGGGCGTCACAAAAACGCCCGCACCTTTTCGGAAGCGGGAATGGCGGCGCAAGTTTGTTGCTGAGTTCAAAACCGAAGTGGGATTTTAGAGTCGTTTCCTCGCTCTAAAACCCGTTCCGGCCGCGCAGGTTCCCCGGCAAATTGGGTCGGTCGCAGAAATCTCGGCGCCGCCTGGGCGGCGGCGCTCGTGGCGCGTCCCGGCTCAACCCGTGCCGTTGCCGAACTTCGCCTTGTGGAAGGCGGAGACCTTCTCGTATTTCTCCGCCCAGCCCCGGATCTTCGCCCGGGCCTCGGGCGAGAGCTGCTTGACCACCTTGGCGGGCACGCCCATCGCCAGCGAGCCGGGCGGGATTTTCATGCCATTGGTCACCAGCGAATGCGCGCCGATGATACACTGTTCTCCGATCTCCGCCCCGTCGAGGATGGTGGCCTGCATGCCTATCAGGCACTCGTCGCCAATGGTGCAGGCGTGGATCATCGCCGCGTGGCCGATCGTCACGTGTTTGCCGACCTTTACACCGTAGTCGTCGGACAGGTGCACCATCGTGCCGTCCTGCACATTGCTGCCTTCTCCGATTTCGATGGAATTGATATCGCCGCGCAGCACGCAATTGTGCCAAATGCTCGCTCGTGGCCCGACGCGAACATCGCCGACGATGATCGCCCCGAGCGCCACATAGGCCGATGGATCGATCTGCGGATCGCGGCCCAGGAAAAGTTCCAAACGTTCTTCGACTGTCATGTTTCCGCCATGCTAGTTTCCTCCCTTTCCGACCCGCAAACTCCAATCCTCCCCTTGCCAACTTCTCCCCAATGAAAACAACGCCCGTCGTTTTCAACAACACCGTCCTTCGCGACGGTCATCAGTCGCTCGCCGCGACCCGCATGACCACCGCCCAGATGCTCCCCGCCTGTGCCGAGCTCGACTCGCTCGGCTTTGGCGCCCTCGAAACCTGGGGTGGTGCCACCATCGATTCCTGCCTGCGCTACCTCGGGGAAAACCCCTTCGAGCGTCTCGGCACCCTCAAGAAGGCCGCCCC
>JAYTWC010000147.1:0-3232 GCA_043743635.1 Verrucomicrobiota bacterium
ATTTTTCCCTCAACCATGCGTAAGGCAAAGGAAGCAACCCGCTCATTTTCCATTGATCGATATAAAATCTGGAAAGTCGTTCCACGAATACCGGCGGCGCCCACCGGAGTCTGCACGCTGAAAACAGATCCCTTTTCGCGACGCAGATGCTTCACATTCGACATCAGCTCACCACGGATAAGATTGAGTTTGGTGCTCGAATTCGTGGGCTCATCGATCAACTCGCTCACCTTGACGGGCTGGGCAAAAGGATCCTGCAAAAACTCATCAATCGACAGCGTCGACTTCGCGGCAAGGTTGACCGTAGCTCCGTTGGAAAACACCAAAAGCACGCGCGAATCTTCGCCGGTATTGATGATCTGGCCTTCAGTCACTTCCCCGTTTTCTACGAGCCGCCGCGGCTGCATCAAATTACGAACATCCGTCACCATCACGTTACCGATCACCTTCACCGCGATAATTCGGCCAACCACTCGAGTGGACGTAACCGGAGCCGAGGGCGCCGTCTGCGCGGCCAGAAAACCTGGTGCCAAAAACATCAACGCGGCCACGCAAAAACGAAGTGTAGAAATTTGAGACATGGTGCGACGAGGGTTAAGGTTTGCTGGTTAATCTCCGCTGTAAAGCTATGGCAGAACGATGAGAGGGGTCAAGACGCAAACAACTTTCAATAGTTGACAAGGCCAGGGGCTTGGCCATCTCATTGAGGCTGAGATGATAGGCATGATAGTACCAGACGGTGCTATTAACGGGAGCCAATTCCAGGGCTTTTACAAATGCCCCGCCAGCGTCGACCCAGCGGCCTTGCATGTCGAGCGCAACGCCTCGCCGTATCCAAAATTCGGGTACATCCAGCGAGCGAGCGAGCGCCTCTTTGGCGGACGCTTCTGCTTCCTTGCCGAGTTCGTTCATACGAGCCGGCGCCAAATGCGACCACAACTCGGTTACATAAGCTTGATCCGCCCAAGCCTGGGCGTTCGAGGAATCGAGCACGACCGCATCAGCAATCGCCACGGCAGCATCCGTGAGCGTCGCCCGTTGCTCATTCATATTTGAAGTCAAATTCAACCCTAACCGGTCGATTGATTGACGCGCCGCGTATCGCTCGGCCTCAGCCCGGTAAATTGGCAAAGCCACGCCTAGGGTAAATAACGCCACCGCTAAGCAAGCCGCAAGCAGGCCGACTTGCACCTTGATCCCGGCATAGACGCCAGCCGGAGCCGACCAACTGCGTTGAACCAATTCACCTGCCAGCACCGCCACAATCATGGCGAGCGCCGGAATCTTTAGGTGAAAATCTACGAACAGCGACAGCGCAAACGCGCACAGCCCCACCCCGACCGCATTCGTAATATCGTCGCCCTCCCAACCGGTCAAAGCGCCAGTATCCAGCACCGGACGCTTTTCACGCTTCATCGATGCTTGAAGCGCCAGTGCCGACGCCGAACCAAAAAACAGAAGAAAGCCGACCAGTCCGTAATCGCTAAGCGTGTTGAGATAATCATTGTGCGCCCATTGCGGTTCGTCACTGAAACCCTCCGGCCGGTGGCGTTCGAAAAGTGTATTGTAGCTGCCGCCGCCGGTCCCCAGCACCGGCGCATCGGAAAACAATTCCCAGCCCGCCTGCCAGAGAATCGGCCGACTGCGCTCACCCACATCGGCAACCATCGCATCGAGCCGGCGTTTCACTTGCGGCACGGTTGAGTACAACATGAGCCCAATAAGAAAAGCCGCCGCCAAAGCCGTCGCCGCCAACATGACGCGCATCGACCAATTCAGATTCTTTGCACACAACGGCCACGCGATCAGCGCCAACGAAAGTGAAATCCACGCACCACGACTGATCGTAAGCGCCAAACCGAAGAGAAAAACCACGGCGAAATAGCCCCAAAAAACACGCGAAACCGCGCTCGTTCCCCGCTGCCAGGCAAGCGCCAACATCGGAGGGATCAGCAGGAGAAGAAATGCGGCAAGACTGTTAGGGATCCCAAACGATCCACTTGACCGGCCGATAAACTGGTCCGCCTGCGTACGTCCGAGTGAGAGCCAGTCTGGAATAACGAACCGTTGGTAAGCGGCCAGCAACACGGCAATAGCACCAAGAGCGACCAACGTGCCAAGCACCAACGCACGCGGTCCTTTGCGAGTAATTCCATTTATCATCAACCAGAACACCGCAATCATTTGCGCCCAGCCCAACCAATCCCGCCAGCCTAGCCACGGAACGGGTGACACAGCGGTGACGTTGAAAGCGGCGTAAGCCAGAAACGGCAGAAACCAAAGCCCGGCCGGATGCGGCCGCTGGCGAGTCCAAGCTGCGATTCCGAGATGCAACGAAAGCGCGGCACCCGTGAGCGGCCAGCTCACAGCCATCGTTTCAGGGCGATAGCCACCGAGACAGAGCGTCGTCCAGGCCAGATTAAGGACAAGCAGGCCCGCGACGATCCATTCGCCCAAGGCGGCAGTCGGCAGGGATTTGAGGCGAGCCATGCGTTAATGAGGTAACGTCTTATCCCAGCCGAAATAAAGGAATAAGCGCACAAAAAAGCGCGGACTCGCCGGCGTTGAGCCGCAAGTCCGCGCCGAAATGAAAAACAGTCGCGTTGGCTTACTTGGCCGCGATGGCTGCGTTGACGAGGTCAACAAAGCTACGGGTTTCAAGCGCTGCGCCGCCGATCAAACCGCCATCGATATCTTTCTGAGCAAGAAGCTCAGGAGCGTTGGAAGGCTTCATCGAGCCGCCGTAGAGAATGCGAACTTTTTGCGCGATCACATCGCCGAAGAGTTTAACCAACAGCGAGCGGATGAACGCGTGAACTTCCTGCGCCTGCTCGGTCGTGGCGACCTTGCCGGTGCCGATCGCCCAAACCGGTTCATAGGCAATAACGACGCTGGCTGCATCGTCCTTACTCACGCCAGCGAGACCACCTTCAAGCTGGGTCTGCACAACTTTAAGAGTCGAGCCGGACTCGCGCTCGGCGAGGGTTTCACCTACGCAAAGGATCGGCTTGAGCTGGTTCTTCAGCGCGACGACGACCTTCTTGTTAACGAACGCATCGGTCTCGCCAAAGTAGGCGCGGCGTTCGCTGTGACCGAGGATGACGTGGGTGGCGAAAAGCGCGCGCAGCATTGGAGCCGAGACTTCGCCGGTGAAGGCGCCGCTGGCTTCGGGGTGCATATTTTGCGCGCCGAGTTTGACGTTCGAACCGTCAACAGCTTTGGCGACGGTTTC
>JAYTWC010000148.1:0-7124 GCA_043743635.1 Verrucomicrobiota bacterium
GCATCTCGCGTCGCGTGCCTTGTCTCTGCAAAGTTTCGCCCTCATCGGATTATCATATTCAAGACGTTCATCGCGCCGGCGGCATTCACACGATCCTGGGCGAACTCAAGCGCATGGGCGCGCTCAAGACCGAGTGCGTGACCGCCACCGGCAAAACGCTGGGCGAGAACATCGACGCCTGGGATCTGCGCTCGCCGACCTGTACCGACGAAGCGCGTATCGTGCGTGTTTCCGGCGCTTCTGCGCTGGTGCTCGACCCGAACGATAAGCTAGGACCAGCGGGCCGCACCGCGTCCGGCAATCTTGTGCCGAAGCCGATGCTTTTCCATCCGGCCGATGACCGCGCGATCGCGCTTTGGCGTTTCGCCGCAGCGTTCAATGCCGGCGACGCCGCTGCCTGTGGCGCCTTGTTCGGCACGAAGGGCGAGCTCGAAGTCGACTCCTCCAACACCTGGCACGGCGCGCTCGAAATCGAAGCCGGCCTCAAGCCGAAGTTCACCGAATTCCGCGGCCTCGTTCGCGCCGAACTCGCTGAAGTACGTGGAACGCCCGCGCTCATCATTTGGCAGTACGAAAAAACCGGTGCGAAGAAAGCGATTTGTCTGCTGCGCATCGCCCGGCTGCACGCGGCTGGCACGATCGCGCGCGCCACGCACGATCACGATCAAAAGAACATTGATATCGCTAAAGCGGCCGGCCTCATGCCGCACGATCCAGCGTTCCGGTTCGATGCGCAGCACTGTATCCGTTCGGCGGATCGCGCGTACACGAAGGACGGCGGCCTTTCGATTCTCTACGGCGATCTCGCGCCCGAAGGTTCGGTGGTGAAAACCGCCGGTATCAGCGACGCGTTCAAAGCTTACTGTGGTCCTGGTTTCGTCTTCGAAGGACCGACCGTGATTTTCGAAAGTCAGGACGACGCCTGCGCTGGCATTCTCGCTGGCAAAGTAAAGGCCGGTGACATCGTGATCATTCGCAACGAAGGGCCTCGCGGTGGCCCGGGTATGCAGGAAATGCTTTCGCCGACGAGCTACATTGTCGGTATGGGTTTGGGTGATAAAGTAGCGCTCATCACCGATGGACGGTTTAGCGGCGGCACGGCCGGTGCGTGCATTGGACACGTTTCGCCCGAGGCGGCCGAAGGTGGCCCGATCGGAATTCTCCGCGAAGGCGACCGCCTGCGCATCGATTTCCCGGGACGCCGCATGGACATCTTGGTTGGCGCTGTCGAACTGGCCGAAAGGCGTAAAACCTGGCAGCCTGTGCAGCGTGAGCACACTGGCTGGCTGGCGCGGTACCGTAAGCTCGTGGCCAACGCCAGCAAGGGCGGCGTGTTGCTCGCTTAACACTCCTCCGTTAGGTAAATGCCATAGACAATCGCATTGCGGCTTGTTTTGGAGGGCGGCCCGCTGTGGCCGCCGCTCCGAACCGGCGACGAAAGCGCGTCGCCCTCCACCGGAAATACCTAACAGAGTAGTGCTAAGCAGTGGTCTTATTTAAGGCGCAGTGAAAGCTGCGCCATTTTGTTTCCCTGATTCCAGCAACTTAAGCAGCTCGGCTTCGTCGAGAACGGGCACGTTGAGCTTCTGGGCTTTGGTGAGCTTTTCTCCGGCGTCGGTGCCGACGATGAGGTAATCGGTGTTTTTGGTGACGCTGCTGGCCACGACTCCGCCCGCGGCTTCGATGCGCTGTGTGGCTTCTTCGCGGGTCAAGCTTGGTAGGCGGCCGGTGAGGACGAAGGTTTTGCCTTTCAAGGCCGTGGCGGTGGCGGTTGGTGTGGCCGACGGAATGGCCTTGCTGAGCGCGAGGATGAGGGCGTGGTTTTCCGGCACGGCCAAATACGCGGTGAGCGCTTGGATGGTGGCTTTGCCGAGATCAGCGGGAAAATCGGCGGGTTGCGCGGCAGCGAGCTTTTCGAGGGATTCGAAATGTTTTGCGAGGAGTTTGGCCGTGGCCGGGCCGACGCGAAGGACGCTCAGTCCATTGATGAAACGCCAGAGGTCGGCGTGGCGGCTGCGGTCGATTTCGGCGAGCAATTGAGCGGCGGATTTTTTGCCGAAACCGGAAATGGTGGTGAGAATTTCGAGTTTCAGCGTGTAGAGATCGGCAGCGTTGCGAACGTGGCCGCTGGCGATAAGTTCGGTGATGGTGGCCTCGCCGAGACCTTTGATGTCGACGCAGGATTTGCCGACGAAGTGGGCGAGCCGCTGGCGTAGTTGGGCGGGGCAATGGGTGGAGTTGGTGCAGCGTACGTCAGCGGCGTCTTCTTCAGCGACGACGGGCGAGCCGCATTCCGGGCATTTTGTAGGAAAGGCGTAAGGTTCGGTTTGTGGCGGTCGGCGGGAAGAATCGACGCCGGTGATTTCGGGGATGATTTCGCCGGCTTTTTCTACGAAGACAAAATCGCCGATTCGCAGGTCGAGGCGGGCGATCTGTTCGCGGTTATGGAGTGAGGCGCGGGCGACGGTGCTGCCGGCGAGGGCGACGGGCGCAAGTTCCGCCACGGGCGTGAGCAGGCCGGTGCGGCCGACTTGGATGGTGATGCTGCGCAGCTGGGTGACGGCGCGGTCGGGTGCGTATTTGTAGGCGATGGCCCAGCGAGGAGCGTGGTCGGATTCACCGAACTGGGTGCGAGCGCTAACGTCGTCGAGTTTGATCACGGCGCCGTCGGTGGGGGCGATGAGTTTTGCACGTTTCTGGCCGAGGGTTTGCACGGCGGCCCAGGCTTCGTCGGCATTTCGAACCATTTGATAGGTTTCAAGAATGGGCAGGCCCCAGGCTTTCGCTTCGGTATGAAAAGCTTGCTGGGTGGCTGGCGTAGTGGAGGCGGGTTCGCAGGTGCCCCAGCCGTAGAAGACGACGTCGAGGCGGCGCTCGGCGGTTTCGTTGGGATCGCGGGACTTGATCGTGCCGGCAGCGACGTTGCGAGGGTGGGCGAGTTCGGGTTCGCCGCTGGCGAAGCGTTCGCGGTTGAGGCGGGTGAACTCGGCGAGCGAGAGGTAGATCTCGCCGCGCAGTTCGATGACGTCGGGGATGATGTTTTTGGTGCCGTCGGGATTGGTGGCGCGGAGTTGTTGCGGGAGCGAACGAATCATGCGGGCGTTGGCGGTGATGTCGTCGCCCTCATGACCGTTGCCGCGGGTGGAGGCGCGAACGAATTTGCCGTGCTCGTAGGTGGCGCTGACGGAGAGGCCGTCGATTTTTGGTTCTACGACAAAGTTCGTTGGTCGGCCGAGCGTCGTGGTGACCTTGGTGCAAAAGGTGCGGAATTCGGCCTCGGTGTAGGCTTTTTCGAGACTGAGCATCGGGGTGCGATGGGCGACCTTGGCGAAGCCATCGGTGTGGTCGTCGGTGAGCGCGGGCGTTGTGGCGATGGCGGCAGATTCGGCTGGGTAAGCTTGTTCGAGCGCGCGCAGTTCGCGTTTCAACGCGTCGTAAGCGGCGTCGGTGATTTCGGGCGCGGCTTTTTGGAAGTACAGCGCGTCGTGGTGGGCGATCTCGGCGCGCAGGACGGCGATGCGTTGGTGAGCTGTTTCTGGATTCGTAGGCGCGGTGACTGCGACCGGTGTAGTGACGGGGGTGGAATCAGCCGATGAACTCGTGGTTGCCGCGACTAACCAAACTCCTCCCGCGAGCGCACCGACGAATCCCTTGAGCAAGGGGTGACGGGGCATGCGGGTGTTCTTTCAAACACCCGGCCGGAATGCAATCAAAGTTTGGCGGTTTTTAGGCGTTTGGCGTGGATCACGCAGATGCTGTCGGCGCCGTCTTCGGTGTGAAGCCAGTGTGGTTCTAATGAGGCGAATTCTTTATCCATCGCTTCGCGCAGGCCGCCGACTTCGATCAGGACGATGCCGTGGGGCGCGAGGCGGGTGCGTGACTGGCGGAGGAGCTTGCGGATGATGTCGAGGCCGTCTTTGCCACCGTCGAGCGACATGCGGGGTTCGCGGTGAAATTCGGCGGGGAGTTGGTCGACGTGCTTGCTTGGCTCGTAGGGTGGGTTGCTCAGGATGACGTCGTATTTTTGCGTCGGGACGGCATCGAAGACGTCGCTTTCGTGCAGGGTGATGCGTTGGGCGAGGCCGTGTGCGGCGACGTTGATCTTGGCAACTTCGAGGGCGTCGGGCGAGAGGTCGAGGGCGTCGATTTTGGCCTTGGGGAAATGATCGGCGAGCAGGATGGCGAGGCAGCCGGAGCCGGTGCAAACGTCGACGACGGCGCGGACTTTTTTCGGGTCGGGGAGCCAGTCGTTGAGTTGGTTCGGGATGATTTCGAGAAAGTAGGAGCGTGGAATGATGACGCGTTCGTCGACGTAGAAACGGTGTTCCCCGAGGAAGGCTTCCTGCGTGAGGTAGGCGGCGGGGACGCGGTCGATGATGCGGCGTTGGAGAACGGCTTTGACGGCGGTGACCTGGCTCTTGGTTAGTTTGCGGTCGAGCACGCTGGCGTCGCTGTCGAGGGGAAGTCCGAGGGTGCGCAGGAGGAGGTAGAGGACTTCGTCGCGAGCGAGGGTGGAGATTTGGCCGAGGGCGATCTCGTGGCGTTCGTAGAGTTCTTCGGCGAGTTGCAGCCAGTCGTCGAACGTCGCGAGTGAAGCGGTGCGGGTGAAAAGGTTTTGCGGACGCGAGAGCTTGGACGTTTTGCGTATCATGCCAAAACTAGCCGGCGATGAGGTTGAGGAGCAGAATGAAAGGTGCGGCTATCACTGTTTGTAGCACACCAAGGAGCATTCGAACAGGAGGTAATTGAAAGGCGATGATGAGGATCAGGCCGCCCCAGCGGGCTAGCTGTTGGAAAGTTTCTTCGCGCATCCAGCCTTTTTGCACGAGCATCAGGGCACCGGGGAGCGGGGGAATGGGGATGAGGTCGAGCAAGACGAGCATGGCGTTGATGCCGACGAGGACGGCGGGAATAACCACGGCCGAGCTGCCGGCACGAAGCATGAAGCCACCGATGATCGCGCCGAGGAGCATCAAGCAGGCGCTCATGCCGGTTTCGGAGAGCAAGGTGTAGAGGTAGTGCTTGCGCGGGTGTTCGAAGGCCGCCGGGTTGACCGGCACGGGCTTGGCCCAGGCGAGGAAGAAGCTCAGACGGGTGAAATTAGGTTGTAGGTAGAATATTGATACGAGCGGCAGAATGACCGTGCCAAGCAAATCGACATGAGGCAGGGGGTTCAGCGTGAGGCGCCCTTCCATGGCGGGAGTTGGGTCGCCGAGACGGTTAGCCATCCAAGCCTGTGCGTAGGCACGAAGGCAGAGGGACGAGGCGATGATGATGTAAAAGATAAGTCCTGTGCTGATTTCACGCAGGCCGATGCTTGAATCCATAAATCAGGATTTTGCGGGGGAAGCGGCGAGTTCCGCAACCAGCTTTTCTTTCTCTTTGGCGAGGACGGGCTCGGTGACGGTGTCGAGGGCGGCGCGGGCTTCGTCGAAATGGCTTTGGGCGATAAGGACTTTTGCTTGGTGCAGGCGGCAGGTTTGTTGTTCGGCGCCGGGTTTCAATTTTTGTTCGAAGTCTTTCCAGAATTGCAGGGCGGTTTCCCATTCAGCGGTTTCGATTTCGTAGAATGAGAGGCCGTAGCGGTAGGCGTAGCGCCAGTCGCCGGGGGCGGCGAGGGTGGCCTGAAGAAAGGCGTCCTGCATGGTTTTATCGAGCTGGGCGCGGGTCCACTGGCCGGTTTTTTGGAGGTCGTCGTGGGCTTCGGCGATGAGGTTGCCGAGCTGGGAATGATAGAGTGGTTCCTTTGGTTCGAGTTCGATCGCGGCGAGGAAATAGTTCATGGCCTCGACGGGTTTGCCCTCCTCGGCGAGGTAGTTGCCCAGCTGATTTTTGACGATGGGCAGGTTTTTATCGAGGGCGTTGGCTTTGAGGAGGAGAACGATGGAATCCTTGCGGTTGTCGATTTTGCCGAGGAGGAGGGCGTAGGCGACGTAGGCGGGAACGAAGCGTGGGTTGTTGCGCAGGAGAAGGTCGTAGTCGTTGCAAATTTGCTGGAGCTCGGAGCGGAGGTTTTCTTCGTCGACGTTGTCGCCGGCTTTTTCTGCCCGGGAGAAGACGGCCTTTTGGTGGGCAACGAGTTCCTTGAGCTTGGTCTCGGCGGCGTCGGTGGTGTGTTCGGATTGGGCGCGCAGCGGCGAAGCGAACGTGAAAATCAGAGCGCAGAGCAAGAGAAGTGGGCGGGAAAGTTGCATCGGAAGTGCGACCATGGTTGGCGAACGTTGTGCCGTGGTAAATACAGAAGGCAGAGTGCAGAAGTTGAAGAGGTAGTCGGATGGGGCGCGGTAGCGCGGAAATGGCGAGCTGCGCGGTATGCGTCAAGCAGCGCGCCCGGAGCGAAGCGGAGGGTTGGAGACGCGGGTGCCCTCTGGGCGCGACGACAACAAAACGGCTCGACGGTGGTGGCGTCCTCGTGCATGCGTCGCACCGATGCGCGTTGTCCGCGAAATTTTTGAAGGATACTCTGCCTTGTGGCTCTTGCCGCTGCTGGCGGTTTATTGCTGTGGCGCAGGGCTGGCGCGCACGGCACCCGCGCGGCCGGTGTCGCCGTTTACATCGCCCTTTGTGCCGCCGGTTTTGTCGCCGATGGTGATGTTGGGTATCGATGTGTTGGAGGCCGACAGGTTTGCCTTGGTGCGTGGGAAGCGGTTGGGGTTGTTGACGCATCCGGCGGGAGTGAATCGTTATGGGATGAGCACCGTTGAAATTTTGCGGCGCGGAAAGGACGTGAAGTTGGTATGTTTGTTTGCGCCTGAGCACGGAATATATGGCAACCAGGCTGCGAGTGCGAATGTGGATGACACGCTGGATTTGCGAACGGGGCTGCCGGTCTATTCGTTGTTCGGGAAGAACCGAAAACCGACGCGGGAACAGTTGAAGACGATTGATGCGCTGGTGGTTGATTTGCAGGACATCGGCGTGCGTTCGTATTCTTTCAGCGTGGTAATGCGGTATGCGATGGACGCGTGTTTCGCCGCTGGGGTGGAGGTGATCGTGCTGGATCGACCGAACCCGTTGGGAGGACTAAAGGTTGACGGGCCGATGCTCGATCGCGAGTTGATGAGTGGCGTTGGGGCGTTTCCCGTGCCTTATGTGCATGGGCTTACGATGGGCGAACTCGCGCG
>JAYTWC010000149.1:0-2254 GCA_043743635.1 Verrucomicrobiota bacterium
GGATTCGACGGCGAGTTCAAGACGAGCATCTTGGTCTTAGGCGTAATCGCAGCCTCGAGGATTTCGGGCGTGAGCAGGAAACCCGTTTTGTCATCAGCAACGACAAACTTCGGCGTAGCACCGGCGAGCTTCACCATTTCCGGATAACTCACCCAATACGGCGCGGGAATGATCACTTCGTCACCGGGCGAGCAAACGGCCATGATGCCAAGGTAGCAGGAAAATTTTCCACCGGGTGAAACGACCACCTGCGACGGGGCTACTTTAAGGCCGTACTCGGCCATGTAACGGTCGGCGATGGCCTGGCGCAGCGGATCAATACCAGGCGTGGGAGCGTACTTGGTTTTGCCGGCTTTGAGCGCGACAATGCACGCCTCCTTGATGTGTTCTGGCGTATCGAAATCGGGTTCACCGGCGGCAAAATTCAGAACGTCTTCACCGGCGGCTTTGAGGGCTTTGGCCTTGGCATCGACGGCGAGCGTCGGGGATGGCGAGATGTTTTGGGCCCAAGTGGAGAGAGGAAGCGGTGTGCTCATAGAAAATGAAATCGCGGAGGACTAAATGTCGGAAACAAGCAAAAGCAAGCGCGCCTTTGCGAGCGCGCTTGCGTGAGAGTGACAGAGGGCGCGCCGACTTGCGGCAAGGGCCCTCGAATTATTTCTTACCGCGCTTGGCGGCCTTAGCTTCCAGCGAGTCGATGGCGACACGGAGGAGTTCGCCCACGCTGACTTTCTTTTTGCGTGAAACTTTGGTGAGCTTTGTTTTTTGATCCTCAGGAAGGCGCACCGAGATTTGGCGGTGTTCTTCGGATGAGGATTCGAACTGTTCGTAGTCGAACTCGCCGATGGCGAGGCGCACCACTTCGCTCGCGGACTTTAGGCCGAGGCGTTTCTGGTGGGTTTCAAGTTTCCCAATAAGGGAGACGGGCAGATCAAACGTGAGGGGTGAAGGCGCGTTGGAATTATTCTTTGCCATAACTTTTCTGGTCACACGACCTATGATTTATCTCGCTGAACGGTATATCGGAGGAAGGAGCACTCCCTGCTTTAGGAGCAACGTGATTCTTTATGAGGAAGTTGGATTCGCCTGCAACCAGAATCTCGCGCCAAATTCACTTGAATGATTTGTATCCAGTTCGGCCCTTCACGTGAAGGGGAAAAACCACTACAAAACCGAACCCGCTCAAGGCGAAACAATGCGAATCCGACCTGCGACAGGCGGCTGGACCGGTTCCCCCAGCGAAGCGGGCTCAAACAACAGGGGCAACAAGTCCAACCCCAAGGCCGCGACCATCACCACAAAACGCGTTTTGTTGCGCGTTTCCTCGTCGCGCACGTCGATAGATTTTGGAATCCATTGTTCATCGACCTTCTTCAGATCGAGAATGGTTATGGATTTCAACAGGGTATTTTCCGCACCAATCTGTTCGGCCTGCACGAGGGCATTGAACTGGGTGTCAAGATAGACGCGAACCCCGGCCAGCTGCGGTCGCCGCGCCGTGACTTCAGAAGGTGGATACATGAGAAACACATGGGCCGGTCGTCCACGCACCCGTGCCACGCCTTCGAAAACAAAATCGTTCCAGTATAGAAACGGCATCTGGAGATCGAACGCCGTGAGATCCGTGTTGGCCAGCCGTTCGAAAAGTGCATCGATACCGAGCGCCTTCACTGGCGTGCCTGGCCGCCAACTCCAGAGCGCATTATGGGGTCCATTTTGTACGAGCAAGCGTTGCTGGGCAGCGATGTCGTCCGGAGCAAGTTCGATGCGCCAGATCGGGCCTTTTTCGTTTTTGCCGATCCAAAGCCGGGCACCAACAACCCGTTCGTCCCCGCGACGCGGCAGAACACGCAGCTCAAATTGCAGGTACGAATCACAAGGCAAACCACGTTGGCGAAAGTCCTCGATGATACGTTTGCCTTCGGCTTGGTCGGGCTTGCCAAACTGCACGTAATTCGGGGGCGGACGAAAGGTTTTGAACTGGCCAAAACCGGTCAACGCCGTTGCCACAAAAAAGAGAAGGCAGGCGGCCACAGCCACCTGCCTTGAAAATCGATTCGAGCGTGCTGCCCGAGAAATCACGGGAAAATTACGGCTTAGCCGGAGCGGGTGCTTCGACTGGTGCGGGAGCAGCAGGAGCTGCCATCGTGGGAAGGCTGCGCGAGGTGTCCATCTTCGCATGCTTATGTTGATAAACTTGCGCAAGGTAGAGACCGAAACTGATGACAAAAAACGCGATCGCGGCGTTGATCGT
>JAYTWC010000150.1:0-1784 GCA_043743635.1 Verrucomicrobiota bacterium
GGCTCCTTCACCGCCGAGGCCTTTGCCGAACATCTTGCCACCCAGAAAGCCGCTCCGGCCTGGTGGCTCGACCGCAAACGCGCCGCCTACGAAAAATTCGCCGCGCTCCCGATGCCCTCGCGCACCGACGAGACCTGGCGCTTCAGCAACATCAGCACGCTTACGCTCGACGGTTTCGTTCCAACACCGGTTTCAGATCTTAAACCTGAAATTCAAAAACCCTTCGGCCTGCCCGCGCTCACATTTTTCAATAATCTTCTGATCAGCGACAGAACTTCAAAAGCAGGCCTCACCACAAAAGGTGTGATCGTTACGACCCTCACCGAAGCCACCACGCAACACGCCGATCTGCTCAAGGCCCACTTCATGGCCCAGCCTCAAAAGCTGGGCTCGGAAAAATTCGCCGCGCTGCACACCGCGTTCGTCGCTGACGGCGCCTTCATCTACGTGCCCAAGGGCGTCGAGTTAACCGAACCGATCGTCATCACCCACGTGGCCAACGGCGCCAACACCGCCGTTTTCCCGCACACGCTCGTAGTCGCGGAAGAAAACTCCAAAGTCACCGTCGTCGATCACTTCATTTCCACCGACGACTCTGCCCACTTCGCCTGCGGCGCCAACGACCTCTACGCCGCTCACGGCGCACAGCTCACTTACGTCGCCGCGCAAGCCTGGAGCCTAACTACGCTCTCCCTCCAATTCAACTCCACCGTCGTCCGCCGCGATGCCCGCGTCCAGTCGTTGAACCTCCACCTCGGCGCCCGCCAGGCCCGCCACGAGTCACTCTCGCAGCTCCAGGCTCCCGGAGCGTTTTCCGAGATGCTCGCGCTCACGGTCGCAACCGACGCTCAGGAATTCGATCAGCGCACTTTGCAGATCCACCAGGCACCGAACACCAAGTCCGACCTGCTTTACAAAAACGCGCTCAACGACACTTCAAAAACCAACTTCTCCGGCTTGATCATCGTCGATCAGGACGCGCAGAAAACCGACGCCTACCAGAGCAACCGCAACCTCATGCTCAGCGAGGACGCCGAGGTGAACTCGCTGCCCGGTCTTGAGATTCAGGCCAACGATGTTCGCTGTACCCACGGTTCCACTACATCGCGTGTCGATCCAGAACAGTTATACTACCTCCAGTCACGCGGCATTCCGCCAAAGACGGCGCACCAGCTGCTCGTCTTCGGTTTTTTCGAAGAGGTTTTAAACCGCCTAGAAAACGAACCATTACACGATGCGCTTCGCGGCTTGATCCAGTCCAAGCTTATCAAATAATCAAAGCGCACTATAGCCGAACCTATGAGCAACACCAAGGAGCGTATTCTTTCCCGTGAGGTAACTGCCGTCGCGATACCCGCCGGCAACCCGATCATCATCCCTTCAGGCGCCCGCGTCTTCATCACGCAAACCCTCGGTGGCAGTTACACCGTCATGACCGACACGAGCCTCGTCCGCATCTACGGCAAGGACGCCGACGCTCTCGGTGAAACCGTCACGGACACCACCGTCGCAGCGGCTACCTTGGCCGACGGCGCGCCCGATTCCGCTGCCGTCTGGGATCAACTCAAGAAAGTCTACGACCCGGAAATCCCGGTCAACATCGTGGACCTCGGACTCGTTTACTCGATGGATGTTTTGAAAACAGACGACGGCCAGGGCTTCAAAGTCGACGTCGCCATGACCCTCACCGCGCCCGGTTGCGGCATGGGCCCGGCCATCGCCGAAGATGCAAAAAACAAAATTCTCCTCGTCCCCGGCGTATCCAGTGCGGAAGTACGCATCAC
>JAYTWC010000151.1:0-2980 GCA_043743635.1 Verrucomicrobiota bacterium
ATTGAGAGGCGGCCCACTCGGTTTCAACTCAGGCCTTTTACCACAAGACTTTATCGTGTATTCTTTCGTCCATGAAACCCGCCTCCTCCGTCTGCGATCGCTATGAATTCGCCAGCGACAACACCGCCGGCCTTTGTACGGAGGCGTGGCAGGCCCTTTCTGAAGCTAACCAAGGTTATCTGCCGTCCTACGGCGACGATCCATGGACGCAGCGAGCCTCAGACTTGATCCGCAGCGTGTTCGAAACCGACTGCGACGTCTACTTCGTCTTCAACGGCACATCGGCCAACTCGCTCGCTTTGGCTTCGCTCTGCCAGAGTTACCACAGCGTTCTCTGCCACGACCTGGCGCACATCGAACGCGACGAGTGCGGCGCACCTGAATTTTTTTCGAACGGCACCAAACTCATCACGCTGCCCGGCCCGCTGGCCAAGCTCGCGCCAGCCACAGTGGAAAAAGCGATCACTGCACGCGACGACCTGCATTTTCCAAAACCTCGGGTTCTCAGCCTCACTCAAAGCACGGAAAACGGCACGGTCTATCGCGCCAGCGAGATCGCCGAACTTTGCGCTGTCGCCAAACCCCGCGGGCTTGCCGTACACATGGACGGAGCCCGCTTCGCTAACGCCGCAGCAACGCTTGCCGACCGCGACGGTGCCCGACCGGCGGACTTCACCTGGCGTGCCGGAGTCGATGTGCTCAGTCTCGGTGGCACGAAAAACGGCATGGCCCTGACCGAAGCCGTCGTCTTCTTCAATCGTTCATTGGCCAGAGATTTTGAATATCGCTGCAAACAGGCCGGCCAGCTCGCCTCCAAGATGCGCTTTCTCTCTAGCCAATGGGTTGGCATGCTCCAGACAGGCGCCTGGCTTAACCATGCCCGCCACGCCAACCAGCAAGCTCAGAAACTCGGTGCCGCGCTCGCCGCCCTGCCCGGACTTCGGCTCGCGGCCCCAATCGAGGCCAACGCGGTTTTCATTCATTTCCCAACTCACGTCGCAGAAAAACTCCTAGCCGAAGGTTGGCATTTCTATGGTTTCGTTGGCAGCGGCGGCCACCGCCTGATGTGCTCCTGGGCCACCACAGACACCGAGATCGCCGAATTCGTCGCTGCTACAAAACGGAATCTGACCTGAAATCGGCAAGAGACGCCCACTCCCGTTTTTTATCTACGCAGGTTTGGCCTTCACCGCGTTATTAAGCGAGCAACACAAGAACCGGTTGAATAGACCTAATATTCAACTTCCCGAACGTCGCTCTAACTCTTTTTTCCATCGTTGAATCATGACGAGACGATCTTGGACGGAACATCTGGTCCATTGCGAAATATCCCGATCCTCCAGGATAATCCGTAGGTCGCTCGCGCATAGATCCAGTTTTCCCAACCGCTCGTACAGAAGCGCTCGATAAAAACGAACGCCACAACCATCCGCTCCCGACACCAAAGCAGGAGTTAGTTCAGCGAGCCGTTCCTCGGTGAGCTGGGGCAGAATATAAAACGCCCGACCAAGCAGCCGATAAGCTTCCATGCTGCTAGGATTCAGTTCCAACGCCTTCTTAATTTCACCGATCGCAACCTCTGTTGATGGACCACCGCCACCGCCGTAGTCAGAGCCGCTCGAAGCATACTCGTCGATTCTTGCTTTGGCCGAGAAAAGATAGGCTATCGGGTTTTTTGTCCCGGCTACTAACGCGTCACGATACAACTTCACGGCTTCCTCCTTCCGTTCGTTTTGTGACGCCTGCCGGGCGGCTGCTTCTTTCACACACGCTGCCTCCGGCGCTAGCGCCAGTGCCTGTTTCAATTCAGCGTCAGCTTCGTCATACCGTTCCGCCCCGGCAAGAAGGTTGGCCAGCTGAACGTGGACTTCGGCCTCAGGAGCAGGAATCAAATTGAAGCCTGCGCGCACCTTTTGCTCATCAAAAACACATTCGTAATACTTAGACCTGCCATTCAAGTGGCGAGCAATCAGGCTCGTGAATTCCTTGGCTTTTACTCCGGTCGTGTCCTCCACCGCTTCGATAAAATTCTTTTCACGGATTCGCGTAGTCAACGTAGTGAAGGCTTCGCGGGGATGTTTTTGTGAAAGGAGCACCCAGTGCATCAACGCCCAGGCTTGGGCATGAAATATACCAGCATGTGTTTTCCCTTTGTAGTCATCGGAGTCCCTCCCTGTCAGAAAGAATTTATCCCACGGCAACAGTTCATTTGAACCATGGAAAATCATTGAATTACCAGCCGTGTCAGCTCCCATCGTACATTTACCCTTCTGCACCTTGAGCGAGGACAATACCATGCCAGTCCCTTGTGAAACCCAGATGGGGAAAGAGCACCCTGCTCGTTGAATCGCAAAAATCGTTTCAAATTCAAACGCGACTTCGCAGGCACGGTCTTGATCGCCCGAAAGCGCCAACGCCAACAAAGCTGAGCCATCCACCTGTGTTGAAAATGTCAGAAAATTCTGGTCGCCGCCCTTGGAGATAGGCCCATACCTGTGCAATAGACCTGCTCTCTTGAAAAGAACCAGCGTCGAAGCAGATGATTTGTGCCCTACGGGCAAGAAGAGGTCGTTCAGGACTTGTCGGAATGCCGCATAATTTACGGCGAAATCTTTGATATCCTTACCTGATGCGTCCGAATAAATCGTGAAGTCATCGGTTTCGAGACGCTGCCATGTCGAGGCAGCCGCCGCGAGGCTCGCAAAGAAACAAACCGCCAAAAGTAGACCAATCCGTCTTAAATTATTTTGCATGCACCTCTGTTGAAGGACGCTCAGCCAAAAACCGACAACCGTCATTGTCGAACCTTAATACAGAGGCACGCCATTTGACACTGGCTCAAGCAACTTGACCTAGTTTGCCCTTGCCTGCCGCTTTCGCGCTTAGTCGAGAAAGTCTATCATCGCCTGAAAACTCTCCGCTTTATGCCGCACCGACACCAAGACGCCGAGTGAAAGTCTGAATCCGTGCTCATCGAGCA
>JAYTWC010000152.1:0-2263 GCA_043743635.1 Verrucomicrobiota bacterium
TGGCTGGGGCGATGACACGATTGTCTTTTTCAACGACTCGCCGCACTTCGCCTATGAGCGTCCTGAAGCGCAGGTCGATCTGCGCAGTGGGGTGATCTGTCTGCCGAACAACTTCGCGTATCCAGAAGGCCAGCGACTGCCGGAAGGTTTGTTTCGCTGCACATGTTTGGCGAATTATGATCGTTGGGCGCAGCTGCCTGAGGACGTTTATCAAGCGGACAAGCGGCGCTGGTATGATGCGATCACATTAGGCGCGCAACGGTTCCTGCCAGCGCTTTCGGAAGCGAGTGCGCTGACGACGGCGACGATTGCGACCGATATGTTTACCCCGCGCACGATCACGAAGTTCACCGGGCATCTGGCGGGGGCGATTTACGGGTCACCGTTTAAGAACCGTCAAGGCCGGACCGAGCTCGCGAATGTCTATCTTTGCGGCACCGACCAAGGCTTTCTTGGCATCGTCGGCGCGATGCTGAGCGGAATCTCGATGGCCAACTATCACGTGCTCAAGGGGAATTAGCTGAACTTGTAGGGTGTAGTGTGTAGGCTTATTGAAATTCTGACTGGAAGGTAAAACCTCGCAGACGGCTAGAAATACTATTCATTCGGCGTCATGGCATATTATTTGCAATATGCGGTTAACGGATATTGTGCAGCGGCTGTCCGCACGGTTTCTGCGCTCAGATTATGAAGGTTTTACTCATCGAAAACGACCCGATTTCCCGCCTCTACATGGAGGCGTCGCTGGCGACGCTTGGGTTGGTTTCAGAAATTGCCGAAAGTGGCGAGGAAGCGCGGCGAATTATTACGACGACGCCGAGTATTCGTTTGGTGGTGTGTGATTGGATGATGCCGGACCGGTCGGGATTGCAGCTTTGCCGTTGGGTGCGCGCGCGGAAGTTGGAGTACGTCTATTTTATTCTCTACACGCCGTGCGATGCGTCGAAAGAGAACGAGGACGCGGCGATCGATGCTGGCGTGGATGATTTTTTGCAGAAACCAGTAAACTTGCGTGAGCTCCGTATTCGTCTGCATGTGGCAAAACGTATTCTGGACAGCGCCGCGCACATCCGTGAGTTGCAAGGTCTCGTGCCGATTTGTTCGTACTGCAAGAGTGTGCGAGACGACGAAGATTATTGGCAGCGCATCGAGCAATATGTGAGCGCTCGGACCGGTAGTGAATTCACGCACTCGGTTTGTCCCGCTTGCTATGAGGATCACATTATCCCGCAGCTTGAGGCGATGAACATTACGCCGCCAGAGAAGTTGCCAACGCGACCGCGCGCGGTTCGTGCTGAAAGAATGTAGTCGCCGGCCAGTGCTGGCGGTTTCGTGTTTTACAGGTTGCGCTTTGTTAAACGGCCAACTCACTCTGGGTTTTTTCCATGGCATACGACTGGCTCAAAGGTGTCGCTGACGACTACGATGTGATTGTGATTGGCAGCGGCTTGGGCGGCCTCACGGGCGCCAACGTCCTCGCGAAAGCGGGACATCGCGTACTGCTGCTCGAACATCACTGGCAGTTCGGCGGACTCGCGACCTGGTTCACGCGCAAGGGCGGGCACATTTTCGATATTTCGCTCCACGGTTTCCCGAGCGGCATGATCAAATCCTGCCGCAAATACTGGACCAAGGAAATCGCCGACGCGATCGTGCCGCTGAAGGATATTCGCTTCGTGAATCCGCAGATGGACGTGTGGACGACATTCACGCGCGAGGATTATACCAGGGTGTTGGTTGAGCAATTTAAACTGCCGCTCGGCCAGGTTCAGGCGTTTTACGACCACCTGCGGGCGATGAACTACTTTGACAATAACCCCGAGACGACCGGCCAGTTGTTCAACCGCTTTTTCCCCGGCCGCGATGACGTGCATCGGCTCCTCATGGAACCAATCGCTTACGCCAATGGTTCTACGCTCGACGACCCGGCGATCACCTACGGCATCGTGTTTTCTAATTTCATGGGCGCGGGCGTGTACACGTATCGCGGCGGTTCCGACCAGCTGATTGAAAAGATGACGGCCGAGCTGAAGAAAAATGGTGTCGAGCTGCGCAAGCGTGTGCTCGTGGAAAAGATTTTGGTCGAGGAGCGCGACGGCCAGAAAGTCGTCGCGGGCATCGTGGCCAAAGGCGGACGCGTGATCCGCGCGAAAGCCGTGCTATCCAATGCAAACATCATGAACACGATTTTTCGCATGGCGGGCGAAGAGAATCTACCGCGCGATTACGTGGAGGAAGCGCGGAAGGTCCGCATCAATTCCAG
>JAYTWC010000153.1:0-1641 GCA_043743635.1 Verrucomicrobiota bacterium
GGTCGTAAGAAAGGCGGCATTTCGCCGCCGCGGTCGCCGCGTTGGAAATCGCGCCAAAGGGCGGCCGCAGCGGTCGAAGAATCTTGTCCAAGTTCAGTCGTGAGAAACGTGAAAAGCAGCTCCATCAAATGTACGAGCGCGATCGCGTGGTGGCGGCCTTCGCCAGCGTAGAGCCAGTCGCTGAGACGCAGAAAAGCGAAGAAGGGCGTTGCGCCACCGTTGCCCCAAACGAGTGGTGTGGTTTCTACGAAGTTGCCGCTGTTGCCGATCAAGTCCCAGTAGCGCGCGAAACGGCGCAGGCGCTGCATCGTGGGGAAATCGAGCAGATTGTTGCGTAGAATTTCGTAGGTTGGTAATGGCGAATAGGCCATGCCCCAAGTTTGATCGTGGCGCGAGATCGGTGTGCCGCGCAGGCGTTTGAGGATGCCGACTTGGATTTCCTGCGGGCCGAGGGCGACAAGCCGGTCGAAACCGTTGGCGAAGCTTTCCAGAGATTCACCGGGCAGGCCGGCGATTAAATCGGCGTGGAGGTGGACGCCGGTTTGGGTGCGGAGGTAGCGGAAGTTGTCTTCCAGGCGATCATAGTCCTGGCGTCGGCTGATGAGGGTGGCGACGTTAGTATTGAAAGTTTGAATACCCACTTCGAGTTGCATCATGCCGGCCGGAAAACGGGCGATCAATTCGCGCAACTCGGGAGGCAGCCGGTCAGGAACCATTTCAAAGTGCAAAAAGAGGCCGGGTTTCAGGCGGGCGAGAAAAAACTCAAGAATGCGTCGGCTGACGGCGAGGTTAAGGTTGAACGTGCGGTCGACGAATTTGAAATGGAGGACGCCGCGTTCGAGCAGGCGGTCGAGCGTGGCGAGAAACGGATCGATCGGCGCTTGCCGAACCGGTATATCGAGGGAAGAAAGGCAGAATTCGCAGCTGAATGGACAGCCACGTGAGGCTTCGACGTAGATCAGTCGGTGGGCAATGTCGTCGGTGGTGTATTCGTCGTAGGGTAGCGCGAGGCTGGCAAAATCGGGGAGCGGCGCCGGGATGATTTTTTGCGCGGGCGGCGTGCCAGCGAGGAGTTGGCGGCAGAGTGCGGCAAATGCCAGATCGCCCTCGCCGGTGATGGTGTAGTCGGCGAGGCGGACGATTTCCTGCTGGTCGGATTCGTAGCTGACCTCGGGTCCGCCGAGGACGATGGTTATGGCGGGGCGAATTTTTTTAAGGATGGCGACCAGTTCGGTCGTGAGGGTGACGTTCCAAATATAGACGCCGAGGCCGACGATGCGCGGATTGTGCGCGAGGATTTTCTCGGCGATATCGAGCGGGCGATGGTTGATGATGAATTCTTCGAGGACGGCACGTGGACGTAGTTCGCCGAGGTTGGCCAGCAGGTAGCGCAAGCCGAAGGAGGCGTGAATGTATTTCGCGTTGAGCGTCGCGAGGACGATATCGGGCATCGGGTCCACGATCTACTGATCGATGGAAAATCACAAATGCCAAAGGGCAAAAAGCAAAGGCCGCGGCCGAATATCCGGCGGTTGTTGGCTGATTTCGCGGAGCAGCTGCGCGGTTTTACTGGTGCTCGCGGTAGTCGGTCTTGCCGCCGCTCTTTGGCACGTAGTGGTAGGTTCTGAGTTTAACTTGAAT
>JAYTWC010000154.1:0-2678 GCA_043743635.1 Verrucomicrobiota bacterium
CTTCGCGAGATCTGCCCGCCCCGCCGCTGGCAGGAGTTCCTCGAACGCAAAGACCTCGACCTCGCCCACGAAATCCCCGGCCTCGCCCGCTTCCGCGCCAACTTCCTCTACAACCACTGGGGCCAGGCTGCCGTCTTCCGCCAGATCCCCTCGAAAATCCTCTCCTTCGACGACCTCAAACTCCCCGCAGTCCTCAAGCGCCTCTGCCACCTCCAGGAAGGCCTCGTCCTCGTCACCGGCCCCACCGGTAGTGGGAAAAGCACTACGCTCGCCGCGATGATCGACTACATCAACCGCAACCTCTCGCGACACATCATCACGATCGAGGACCCGATCGAATTCGTTCACCAAAACAATCAATCCATCATCGTCCACCGCGAGGTCGGCGAACACACCGCCTCGTTTGCCGATGCACTCAAAGGCGCGATGCGCCACGACCCCGACATCGTTCTCCTCGGCGAAATGCGCGAACTCGAAACCATCAAACTCGCCCTCGGCTGCGCCTCGATGGGCATGCTCGTCTTCGGCACCCTCCACACCAACAACGCCCCGAAAACCGTCGACCGCATCATCAACGCCTTTCCCGCCGAAGAGCAAAACCAGGTCCGCACCATGCTCGCCGGTTGCCTCGCTGGAGTGGTTAGCCAGCTCCTCTGCAAACGCATCCCCAAAGGCCGCGTCGCCGTCCACGAAATTCTCCTACCCCACGAAGCGTTACCCAATACCATTCGTACGGGACAAATTTCTAACATCCGCCAGTTGATAGAGAGTGGTTCGGCCGACGGCATGCACACCATGGACCAAGCCCTGATGACCTTCGTGAAAGAAGGCGTGATCGACCCGCACGAAGCGTACATGAAAGCATCCAACAAGGCGACGTTCGCCCCACTCCTTCCCGCCGACGACCCAGCCCTGGCCAACGCCGAGACCCCGCATGGGCATTGAGACCAAACGGACGTCGCCATGACCGATTTTTGAAGCCTGGCAGCGTTAATCCCAAAAAATAAAATGAGCGCGCCGGGCAGGCGCGCTCATCATCCTTGATAATCGTTATTCCGCCACTCAGTCCGTCGGGCGAACCGTACGAAGCTGCACGCTATCGACCAAGCGGTCGTGCGAAAGAATATCCGTCACCACAATCAACTTATCGCCAGAGCGAACCCGCTTCGCTTTCACGAGAGCCGATATGGCTTTTTGGATTGTTTCGTCAGGATTCGACTCGAACGGCAACAAAAAGCCTTCCACCGAACGCAACAGTTTGAGCTGGCGAAGGACTTCGATATACGGCGTGAAGGCGAGAATCGGCGCACGCGGCGGACGCAGCGCGGCAAGTCCGCGGGCGATAAAACCCTGACGGGTAAAAGTCACAATCTGCGAACCTGGCACTTCGTTCGCCATCACGACTGCAGCGCGCAGAATTTTCATTTTCTCGTGCTGAAAAGTCGCTGGTTCATCGGTGTCTTCTTCGAGCTCCGTCTCGATGCGGCAGGCGATCTTCTCAAGAATTTTCACGCACTCGATTGGATAACGGCCGATGGTGGTTTCCCCAGAAAGCATCACGCAATCAGCGCGTTCAAATACGGCATTGGCTACGTCCGTGATTTCGGCACGCGTCGGCATCGGCGACGTGATCATCGATTCCAACATATGCGTAGCGATAATGACTGGTTTCCCATGCTGGTGACATTTGTGCACCGCGCGGCGCTGGATGATCGGCAAATCCTCAAACGGACACTCAATACCGAGATCACCACGGGCGACCATGAGCGCATCGCAAGTTTGCACGATCTCCTTGAGGTTCTCGATGGCGGACTGGTCTTCGATCTTGGCGATGATGTGGGCGGCCGACTTATGATCGCGGAGAAATTCGCGAAGCAACTCGATGTCCTTCGCTTCACGAACAAATGATAATGCCACAAAATCAATGCCTTCCTCGATGCCCACCATCGTGTCAGCGCGATCTTTTTCTGTGAATGAGGGCAAGTTAACCTTAACACCGGGAAGATTGATGTGACGGCGCGAAGTCAGCTGGCCGGGGACGAGCACGCGGCAACGGATGTGCGCATCCTGTTTTTCAAGCACTTCGAGCCGGATCAATCCGCTATCGACAAGCACCGTGTCGCCGACGTTAATGTCGTTGACCAAGTCTTTGTAGTTAACATCGACCGAGCGGATTTCCTCAGAGGATTCGCGGGTTGCGCCGGGCTTGACGGTGAAATCAAAAATGTCGCCGGGACGCAGCTCGATCGGCGCGGCGAGGTCGCCGGTGCGAATTTCCGGACCTTTGATGTCCATCATGATCGCGATCTCACGACCGAGCTTTTTCGAAACGGCGCGGATGCGGCGGATAATGGTGCGCGTCCACTCGTGTTTAGCGTGCGCCATGTTGAGGCGGGCGATGTCGGCGCCAGCGAGGATGATCTTTTCGAGCATCTCTTCGCTTTCGGTGGCAGGCCCGAGCGTGAAGACAATTTTAGTACGACGGAATGGATTCTCTGTAGGACTCATAGTGGAAATTTCTTCGCGCCCTCCGGCGAACGCCGATTGCGCGAGCTTCCAACATCGACCTTTCCCGACGAAAGACCAATCGAATTTCTCATCCAACTCACCTATGAGCGCAGCTAGGGGAAGTTATAAAAAGGCGTACCGCCACCCGCCTCAACCACGGCAAACGGACA
>JAYTWC010000155.1:0-3206 GCA_043743635.1 Verrucomicrobiota bacterium
AAAGGCCGCCGCCAAAAGCGATCTCGAACGCACCGATCTCGCCAAGGAAAAATCCGGCGTTTTCTCCGGCTCCTACGCGCTCAATCCCGCCAACGGCGCCCGCGTTCCCATCTGGATCGCCGACTACGTGGTCATGGGCTACGGCACCGGCGCCATCATGGCCGTGCCCGCGCACGACGACCGCGATTACGATTTTGCCAAACAGTTCGATCTCCCGATTATCCAGGTCATCGACTCCGGCAAGCCCGACCAAACGCTGCCCTTTCTTGCCGATGGCAAGTTGATCAACTCCGGTCCACACTCCGGCCTCGACTGGAACGACGCCAAGAAATCCATCACCGCCGACTTCGCCTCGAAGGGCATCGGCAAGGCCACGATCAACTACAAGCTCCGCGACTGGCTGTTCTCCCGCCAGCGCTACTGGGGCGAACCATTCCCCATCGTCTGGGTCAACGAGACCGACTACAATCGCGCCGTTGCCACCCGCAAAGCCGACCTGCCTCCCTCGCCCGTCAAGTACACCAGCGAGGGCAAAACGCTC
The DNA here is from genome assembly GCA_043743635.1 of Verrucomicrobiota bacterium. Classification (GTDB taxonomy): domain Bacteria; phylum Verrucomicrobiota; class Verrucomicrobiia; order Opitutales; family Opitutaceae; genus JADKHC01. The sequence goes on from JAYTWC010000155.1 coordinate 542, forward strand.
TTCGCGCTCCCCCTGCCCGCCGTCGCGCTCCCGCTGACGCTGCCTGACGTCCAGTCCTACCTGCCCAGCGGCAACGGCGAAAGCCCGCTCGCCAACGTCACGCCGTGGCTGGAAATCTGGCTCAACTTCGAAACCGGCGCCGCTTTGCCCGCGACCGAAGCCAAGCCCGTCGGTGAATCCTGGATACGCGCCCGCCGCGAAACCAATACCATGCCGCAGTGGGCTGGTTCGTGTTGGTATTACCTGCGTTACCTTGACCCAAAAAACGACCAAGCCATCGCCTCGCCCGAGCTCCTGAAATACTGGGGCGTGCCCGATCTTTACGTCGGCGGCGCCGAGCACGCCGTGCTCCACCTGCTCTACGCACGTTTCTGGCACAAGGTCCTCTTCGACGAAGGCGTCGTGCCGCAGGCCGAACCTTTCAAAAAGCTTTTCCACCAAGGCATCATCCTCGGCGAAGACGGCGAAAAGATGTCCAAGAGCCGCGGCAACACCGTCAATCCCGACGACATCATTGCGTCGCACGGCACCGACACGCTGCGCCTTTACCTCATGTTCCTCGGGCCGCTCGAAGCGATGAAACCGTGGAATCCCAACGGCATCGAGGGCGTTCACCGTTTCCTCCACAAAATCTGGCGCGAATGCCTCAACCGCGAAGGCGCGGTCAACGCCAAGATCTCCATCGACAACTCCGCCACCGAACCAGCCGAGCTCACCAAACTTCTCCACGAGACGATCAAGAAAGTCACCGACGACATCGACACCCTGCATTTCAACACGTCGATCTCGCAGATGATGATTTTCTCGAACGCGCTTCAGAAGGCTCCTGCCGTCAACCGCACGACCGTGCTCGCGTTTCTGCAATTGCTCGCACCTTTCGCGCCGCATTTCGCCGAAGAGCTTTGGGCCCGCCTCGGCGAAAAGCAGTCCATCCTCGACGCCGCCTGGCCAAAGTACGATCCAGCCCGACTCGTCGCGACCGAGGTCAAAGTCGTCGTCCAGGTCAACGGCAAGCACCGCGGCGAACTCATGGTCGCGCCCGGCATCACGCAGGACGCCGCCTTCGCCCTCGCGCAGGCCGACGCCAAGATATCCGCGCATCTCACCGGCAAGGAAATCAAACGCGTCATCTACGTGCCCGGCCGCATCCTCAATATTGTGGTTGCGTAAAGCCATGCCCAATACCTAGGTTATAACTGTTCTAGCACCACCTTGTAAGTCGCCTCCTGCTTATTTGTAAAACTTGCATAAATTTTGCATTAACATTGGCAGCTCCCTCCGCAATCTCCACGATCAGCCTATGAGAATACGTCGAATTTCCTCCCTTCTCGGTTGTGTGGCTACGATTGCACTCTGCCTGTCCCTTGTCGGTGACGCCCAGGCAGCCGGCAAGCGTAAGAATCCTGCGAGCAAAGTTTTCGTGGCCGAAACAAAAGGTGAGAACCAGATCGACACGGGCGAAAAAATCGAGGCGCTCACCGTCAAGTCCGTCTACTCCGTCGAAGGTTCGAAAATCGAAACCAAGGCCGATTCCAGCAGCACTCTCGTCTTCTCGAACGGCACCTCGATCATCGTCGGCCCGAACAGTCGACTTGAGGTAAAAAAATTCCTCCAAGAACCGTTTACACCCAACCGTAACGACCTTGATGTCGAGCCATCGATTTCCCAAACTATCGTCAAGGTAGTAAACGGCTCGATCGGCATTTGCACCAGCCGCTTGGTTGCGGGCAGCTCGATGTCCTACCAGACTCCCCACGGCACCGTCACCATTCGCGGCCACAAAATCATGCTCGAGGTAGCCGAAAACGAAACCGTTGTCTCCCTTCTCGAAGGCGATGCCACCGTGCTCGGCGACGACGTCGGCACCAGCCAAAATTTGAAACCCGGACAACAGGCCATCATGCGCAAGGTCGCCCCCGGACAACCCTCGACCATCACCGTCCAAACCATCACACAGGAATCAAACACCAAGGCTGATGAACAAGTTTCCCTCGCCTGCATCGCACGTCGCACGGTCTACTTTGAGACCGCTGATCGCGAAGGCTCTGAAATCCGCCCCGTCGAAGTAAAGGCCACCGATCTCCCGACCCAATTCACCGTCAGCCCGGCTCGTCTCAATCCCTAATTCCAGCCAAGGCGCGCGCTTTTTTTGATGATACCACACGCCTTCGCAAACTCGCTCCGTGGCATTCTGGGTGCCAGCCTGATCCTGGCATTCGCAGCTCCCGCCAATGCCATCGTTAAATTCAACGACGGCCACGACGAAATATTCGTCACCGGAACCGCAGGCATCGGTTACGACACCAATGTGTTCGCCTCGTCCGAGGCCGTCAGCGATACCACCTTCAACACCAGCCTTGACCTCGACTACCAACGCAAAGCAGGCCTGATCGGCGTCAACGCCAACCTCGGCTGGAACTTCACGAAGTTCAATCGCAACACCGCCGAGGACTTCGCCGATCCCCATGTCCGCGCCGAATTCACCAAAGGCACCGGTCGCACCACTGGGTCGCTCACCCTCGGTGCAGAACGCCAGAGCCGCGCCGAATACGCACTGAATCTTCGAACCGTCTCCTGGGATTACAACGCCGGCCTCAACGTCAAATATCCTGTCATCGAGCGTTACTCGATCGCCGGCAATCTCAGCTACGACTACCAGGACTAC
>JAYTWC010000156.1:0-6007 GCA_043743635.1 Verrucomicrobiota bacterium
CCGGTATCAAAATAACGAATACGCGCCAGCAAGGCATGACGTCGATTCGCCGTGGCGTTAATGTAATCAGGTGCAGCCTCTTCATTGAGCGCGGGAAAATCTTCCGGTGCTCCAAACATATCAACCACGTCGGGGTGGACGATCTGCTCGAGCGTGGGCAAGTGATGGCCGGGCTCTTTTTTGTCAGCATTGCGAGCACGCCGGATCACTTCTATCTCGGCGCCAAAGTCGGTGCGGGCCTTGCGCACGAGATTGGCCAAGTCGTCAAATCGGTACTGCTGATCCCCACCACAATCAGTCAGGATGATGAAAGGCACACGCCGCCGAATGAGTTCGTAACAGGCAGTGTTTTCAAAATGGCCACCGTCGGAAAGATACCAATAACGACGCGCTGGACCGTGGAAGCGCGCGAAGAATTCGTTGACGAGACAAGTCTGAACCGGGAGCACCCAATTTAACAAGCGCCCGAAAAGCTCGAGAAACGTCGGCTTCGTGGTGCTTTGGCGCTTCGAGGGCGAAACCCCTCCATCCCACCAATAGCCCAAACGAACGTTGGCAAGACCCAACAGAAGACTAAGTCCGAGATGAGTGCCAGAACCAAGACCCGTGGTAAACGCGGCACCGGAAATCGCCGTCCAACGTCCGAGTGACAACGCCTCAACATGCCGGGACGGACCTGAAGGTTGGTAATTCGGAACAGCGTCCGGATGCCGCGCAGCCTGCAAACCGTGGAGAGACGCGTCCGAGGCGTGATCGAGCGGAACGATCGTGCGAGCGGGATCTTCCCATAGCGCAGCCAGCAGTCTGCGACGGTGCGGTTGCGGATGATGGGCGCTCCAAAGCGCATGCGAAGCCGTACCAACTGAAATACCACAAGGCCCGACCGCCATCGCGAGACCCTTGCGGTCGCAACGTTCGATCTGGGTCTTGGCGGAGAGTGTTTCATTAACCGTCACATTGACGATGTGGAGTGGACCGCCACGGCTTTGCGGCTGGTACTCATCCAGGCAAAAATCATCGCCAGCGATCAAGTCGGTCATGCTGTAATTTTCCGAAGCTTGGCGATTCGGATTAGTTGCGCCGATGTACGCGCGACGCAAACGTGCAGCATAGACTTGTTGCAGCGACGACAAATTGACGAAACTGAAACTGCGACTGAAGAACCACGAGAGACCCAAGGCGATCGCAACCGCCACCGACAGCCTCCAGGGATCGATCATCGGTTGCAACCGACCGTCGATCGCCACGCGTTCCCCACTCCAAGCCAACGAACAAGCTGCCACCGACACGCCGACAATGATCAACAACGACCAAGCAAGCGCGGCCAGCAAAGCGAGTGAATCAAAAGTAAGTTTTAGTTTACCTTTGCCGAGCATACTTTCGGCGAGGATATAGAGCTTTGAAGCAAAACCATAGACGCCAAAGCCAATGCCGGTGAAGGCAGCCCAGAGCGTGGGAAATTCGAAATTTCCCGCCGACCATTTCCAATAGGCAGTTTGACCGAGCGAATCAACGAACGCAAAACCAAGGAGTGTTACCGTCGGGATAAAGCCCAGCACCAGGACTTCGGTGAGCCAGTTTTGCGCGTAGCTGACGAATTCACGATTTGAATACGCCGAGCATTTTTTGCTGAACAATCCGCCAAGCTTTCGGAGTCCAATCATCAGCGGCGTGACCTGCGTCAACCAATACAGACAGCCAGCCGGGAACATCAGAATAACGAACGGAATGACTGGCAGCAGAAACCAAGGACTCCACCAAAGACCAAGAATGTGATGCGACCAGATGCCGCGCTCAACTCTAAGCCAGAATTCTGAACACGATAGACTGGTACAAAGTTCGGCCCGTACAAGGATACCAAATCCAAACACGAGAAACGTGAACGCCAGCATCACGAAATGAAGAGCGACCCAGTTGCGCAGCATGACGGCGGCGGCAATCCATCCGTCGCCTGCACCGTTGGGCGAAAGGAAGCGACCATTGTCGCGCAGCCATTGGATGGACCACGAATGGTTGTCGGAAAGTTCGCCCTCGACCTTGTCGGCACTGGCATTTTCCCGCGAGAACGCCGCGCCCAGGAAACTGCCGAAATAGCCGCCACCGGAAACTGTGGAAAGATAATCAATGCGGCGAACCAGCTTCTGCCGGGCGAGAGCCTGAAAAAAACCGATGCAAAATGTGGCGCTTCGAATACCGCCGCCCGAAAGACCAATGCCGACCGGTGGAGCATCGGGATCAAGTTTATTGCAAGCGCGACGAACACGAATCTGTTCGGCCTCAGCGGCTCGAAGTGCCTTAGGACAGGCGTCATTAATGGAATCAGGACGGGAGAGTGCCATGGTGATTTGAACGGGATGCGAGGCGCGTCAGAGTGTTTTAAGATATTCGAGCAAAGCAGTCTTTTCTTGGGGACGAAGATTGGTTCCGTAGAGATGACCTGCATTGCTGTTACCCCTCTCGCTAACGTCATACTTCCAGCCGAGGCGTCGCGCCTCCGTGCTCGTGGTATCAAAGCCAATCGCAACGGGATCATAAAGGTCGTAGCCACGATAGAAGACCGCAGGCCGCGCAGCGACCGGCTCAAGCAAAGCAATTAGATCAGGCACCGAACCATTATGCAGATAAGGTGCGCGCAACCAGAGACCATCGAGTGGCGTGGCCAGATAACCTTCGCTCTTAATCAGGTCAGGGCGGCGAAAGCCCTGCTTCTTGATGGTTTGGTTAACGGCATCTGCGGCGACCTGCGACCAAGTGTTGGCGCGCTCCGGGTCGGTACCGATTTCGACGAGCGCAACCGTCCTCCCGCAAAGCTCGCCCGTGGGTTCGTGGCAGCGGGCACATTCCTGCGCGTAGACGGCGCGCCCCGTTGCTGCGAGGTCCGCACGAATCGCGTGCTCACCCGAGGCATAAGGCCAGACAGGGGCTGGCAACGAACTGAGGAAACGATCCATGCGCGCAACCTTGTCTTCGAATTCCTGGTTCGGTTTTACGCCAAAACCGAGCGACGAGTCGACCAGCACTGAACGAAAGGCCGGAGTCTCGCCGCCCCAATTGAAAATTTGTCCGGGCTGTTTTCGGCGATCCATGCGCCAGACCGGGCTGAAGTCGGCGGGGCCATGCGTGCTGTCTTCGGGCATGTGAGCCAGCATAAATTTAGGAAGATTAAACGAATCGTCACGACCAGGACCCCAGGCGGGCCTTCCAGGACGATTTATCCAGGCGAGCTGACGGCCTTGATCCTGCAGCGCTTTGCGAGTGAGTGGAATAATGGCGAAGCGATAAAGCAGTTTGTCGGTGAAGGAAAGTTTGGTTTCGCGACCAATCTCAGCAAGAAGCGTGCTCGCGTTGAAACGCGGGTCGTCCGCTGCGCGAGTCAGGAAAAGCAGGAGTTGCTGGACGTTGAAGGCATGCGCAGGCGCGCCGGTTACGACGATGCGAGGCGAATCAGGCGAAAGACGATAAGTAGCGGTATGGCAGAGAGCGCAGTTCTGCGTCACACGCGGGAAGCCAAGTGTCTTTTTGGCAAAACCAGCAGGTGTCTCCTGCCCTTCTTCCCACGTCAAGCCGAACGCCTTGTAACCGCCAGGACCAGGCACCAGCTCGGGAAAAACGCGAGGTAGCACAACCCAGATCCAAAAAGGAAGCCCGGTATCGGCCTCGCCCTCGAACGATCCATATTTAAACCAGGCATCCTCGCTCGCAAAAGCCGGCTGCGGCACGGACCGGAACAATTTGTACCAACCAACTACGCCAAGGAGCACAACCATGACAGCGAGGATCGCGAGACAGCGCCAACAACGCGGGGCACATTTTTTTAGAAAAAGGAGCATGGGAGTGGTGGCTCAGAAGGTTTTGAGGTATTCGAGCAGGGCTTCCTTTTCATCAGCGGGCAGTTCGGTGCCAAAGACTTTACCCTCGTGGCCGAAGTTTCCGTTGCCCGGCAAAGCGGTATCGAAACGGAAATAGTTCTTTCCTTTTTCCTCCGGGACGTCGGTCAGGAAGCCGAGGTTCTTTGGATCGTAAACGTCGTATCCACGAAAAAACACCGCAGGGCGTTTCGACGAAGGATTAAGCAAATCGCGAAGCGTCGGAACCGAACCATTGTGCAGATAAGGCGCGCGCAACCAAAGTCCATCAAGCGGCTGGTTCGCGTAGCCGAAGGTTTTGCGGAAATGTTTAAAACGTTCGTCCGGATAAGCGGCGTAAAGCAGGTTTTGATTGGCGCAGAGATCTTCGCTGTACGAGTCGAGACGATGGCGGTCGGTGGCGATTTGATCGATAGGCGTCACCCGCCCGACTTGCGCACCTGAAAAGTCGGTGCCGCTCTGGCCGTGGCAGCTGGCGCAGTATTCCTGGTAAACGGGTTTGCCGTGTGCAGCGAGATCCTTGTCGATGGCATACGGATAGGCGGGCGGCGTGGCACCACGAATCCAGCTTTCCATGCGTTTGATCGAAGGCCGGTCGAGTGTGGGCGGAATCGCGCCCGTGCCATACGAGGCGCTGCGGTTGCGTTCCTCGACGGAGGTATTGTTGCCGTCCCAGTGGAGTTGCATGCCCTCGCGTTTGCCCTGGTTCCAGACTGAGGGCAGATCACAATTGCCGACCCACTCGCGCTCAGGTACGAGGTCCATGCGGAAATTGAGAAGAACCTTCGGCGGGTTAAATGTATCCACACGGCCAGGACCTGTGTCGGGCTCGCGGTCCATGAATTTAAAGCGATCGCGAAGAAAGAGCAGACGGTCGCGCGCGATGCTCAACGCAACGTAACGCAATAGCGCGCGGTTAACGAAATCGTCGGTCGTCCCGATTCGTTTCATCTCAAGACTGAGCCGCGCTGGATCGAATTTTTCGCTGGTCGCACAATTGAAAAGAAAGCGCTCGAAAGCCTGAAGGTTCATCGTGTTGGCGGGCATGCCAGTAATAATGCGGGGCGTGCTCGCCGGCGTGTCGCGGACGGTGCCAACGTGACAGGCAGCGCAGTTGAGGAACACGCGATCCACACCTTGTACGTTTCTTTTGGATACACCGACAGGGAGGTCTTTGTCGAAGGGGCGGCTCGGATCGAAAACAAAACCGAGCGACGCCAGACCTTTGCCGCCATCCGGCAGAAATTCCGGAAAGAGACTCGGGAGCGCCTTCCAGACCCAATAAGGCACACCCGCGTCGCGCTCACCCCCGGTGGAGCCATATTTGAAATGATCTTCGTCGCTGGCGAACGTCACTGGTTCGTCACGCGTGAAGCGCACGTAAGCCCAGATCGCGAGGAACGCGAGCAGTACGCCAGCCAGAAGAAGCCAGCGCCGACATTTGCAGCAACACGCAGGCGGAGGCGCGGGAACGTTAGCCATGGTACGTGGTTAGGAAGGGAACTTGAGGGCGAAGTCGATCAGACGGGTTTTGCCCCACCAGACTTTCCCGAGGTAGATTTTATTCACCGGATCGATCAGGCGGATCTCGTCACGAATCAATCGAGCGAGCAGCGACGTTTTTGCGTAATCGAGAACGATGCACTCTTTTCCATCGAGCCAGCTCGGCGTATAATAGACGCGGGCGACGACGGCTTCGACGCCGATGGCGGTGAGTTTGTTTTCCAAGGTTGCGCCGTTGCCGTCAGGATTAGGTGTGAACACTTTTCCCTGCCAGGCGAGATCGTGGACAAACCGTGCAATGATGCGGCTCCAGAACGAACCAGGATGCACAATGGCCTCGCCTTCAGAGTTGCCCGAGGGAATCGGGCCAGCACTGGCATTCGTAAAGATAGCGTCTAGTTCGGCTTGCGATTTGCCGAGCAGATCAGGCAGTTGCAAGGCCGAGGTGGCGGGACGGGTGGTGGAAATCGTACTCATGGTGGTGGAGGTTACAGGGTTTTGAGGTATTCGATGAGGGCGCGTTTATCGTCGTCGGGCAGGTTAGAGCCGAAGGTATGACCGTGATCTTCGATGAGATCGGGGCATTTGCTGACGGCGAGGAGCGCAGGAGCGAGTTCGGTGCGCATGAGGGCTTTGGT
>JAYTWC010000157.1:0-4647 GCA_043743635.1 Verrucomicrobiota bacterium
TTAATCAAAAGGTGTTCGCGAGTTTGAACGCGCCCACGACGTTCGATGAGCAGGCGCAAGAGTTTAAATTCTGTCGCCGTCAAATCAACCGGTTGACCACCAACCGTCGCGGCGTGGCGATCCGTATCAAGTGCTATCTGGCCAACCTGCAACATCTTAGGCTCGGGCGGTGCGCCGTCAGCCAAGCGGCGCAGGATGGTTTGGATGCGAAGAATGAGCTCTTTGGTGCTGAAAGGTTTGCAAACATAGTCATCAGCTCCTGTCTCCAATCCTTGGATACGATCCGACTCTTCGGCTTTGGCGGTGAGAAAGATAACGGGGACTTTTCGCAGCTTGGGATCGGCGCGCAGCATGCGGCAGATTTGCAGACCGTTAAGGTCGGGCATCATCACATCGAGGATGACGAGATCTGGCATAAAGGTGCGTGCAACGCCAATGCTGCCGTTGGGATCGTTGAGCGTTTCGACGAGGAAACCTTTTGCACGTAATTGGTAGGCAACAAGATCAGTTACATCGACCTCGTCGTCGACCACGAGAATGCGTTTAGCTTTGGTGTCCATGACGTCGTAAAACCTTAGCGGTTGTTACTTGTTTGCCGAGGGATTTTACCTTGTCGTTTCACAAATGTTACAACGGAGGCGACGTGGACTCCCCTGCACTGTTGGCGGCGAACTTGATCATTAAGACGTTGATATCAGCTGGGTTAACACCGCTAATACGGCTGGCTTGACCTAAGTTATAAGGCCGGAAGGCGTGGAGTTTCAAAGCGCTTTCTTTGCGTAAACCGCGAAGGCCAAGGAAATCAAAATCCTTGGGAATCTTGATTTTCTCAATCTCGCTAAGCTTAGCGACCTGGCGTTGTTCACGCAGGAGGTAGCCTTGGTAATTGATGCGATATGAAATTTCGTGCTGGATTTCGGGTGTGAGAGCAACGAAGTCAGGCGGGAGAGCGGGTGCCTCCCCATTGCCGGTGGCGGCACGACGCATTCCGTCGGAGACAGTCCCCTGCCCTCCGCTGAGGCGGGTTTTATCGAGACGCGCGCACCACTCCTCCACCCTGCCCTTTTTTTCGGAGATCTTGGCGAGACGCGCAGGGGAAACGAGTTGATGTTCTTTGGCGTGGTGCAGGAGACGCAGCTCGGCGCTGCCGTGGTTAAAGAGCAACCGGTGCTCTGCCCGGCTGGTGAACATGCGATACGGCTCGTTGGTGCCCTTGGTGACCAGATCGTCAATCATGACACCAATGTAAGCTTCATGGCGACCGAGCACCAGCGGTGCTTGCGTACGGACCTTACGCACGGCGTTGACGCCGGCGATGAGGCCTTGGGCGGCAGCTTCTTCGTAGCCGGAGGTGCCGTTAATCTGGCCGGCGAAGAACAGATTCTCGACCTTACGGGATTCAAGCGACGGAAATAATTGGGTTGGCGGCGCGAAGTCGTATTCAACGGCGTAAGCTGGGCGAAGTAGCAAGGCATTTTCTAGACCCGAGATACTGTGAACCATGTCGACCTGAACTTCGAACGGCAGCGAGGTTGAGAGACCGTTGACGTAGTATTCGTTGGTGGACCGGCCTTCGGGTTCGAGAAAAAGCAAATGGCGTGGTTTATCGGCAAAACGAACAAATTTATCCTCAATGCTCGGGCAATAGCGCGGACCGACGCCTTTGATCTCGCCGGAGTACATGGCGGACTTGTGCAAGTTGTCGCGGACAATCTGGGCGGTCTGCGACGTGGTGTAGGTCATCCAGCACGAAACCTGGTTCGTGGCAGACGGGAGCGATCCGAGGCGGGTTTCGCCATTTTGTTCCACGTGGAACAAGTCTTGCGAATCACGGGTATCGTGGAACGCAAACAGAGTGGGGGATACGTCGCCTTTTTGCTCCTCCATCTTGCTGAAGTCGAGGCTACGACCGAGGAGTCGGGCCGGGGTGCCGGTTTTCAGACGTTGGAGTTCAATTCCAGCTTCAAGGAAACTCGCCGAGAGGGTTTTGGCGCTGAAATCGCCAAGACGTCCGCCTTCGTTTTTATTCTGACCGATGTGCATCAGGCCACGGAGGAAGGTGCCGGTGGTGACGACGACAGTAGAGCCGAGGAATTCGACGTCGAGGTTCGTGCGCACTCCGACGACTTTGCCACCTTCGAAGATCAAACTGGTGACAGTGGCTTGAAAGAGTTGGAGGTTGGGCTGCAGCTCCAGCGTGTGTTTCATGCGGAACTGGTAGGCTTTCTTGTCGCACTGGGCGCGGGGAGACTGGACGGCTGGACCCTTGGATTCGTTGAGCAGGCGAAACTGGATACCGGTGACATCGGTGTTGATCGCCATCTCGCCACCGAGCGCATCGATCTCGCGCACGATTTGCCCTTTGGCTTGACCGCCAATGGCGGGATTGCAGCTCATCTGAGCGACGGTATCGAGGTTGCCCGTCAATAGCAGCGTGTTGGCGCCCATGCGTGCTGCCGCGAGTGCAGCTTCACAGCCTGCGTGGCCTGCGCCACAAATGATTACGTCGAAAGGTATCTGATTGTAAGTGAACAAGTTAAGCTAATATTGTCCATTAAGTTATCACAGAAGCTGAGGCGGATGCAAAGGAGAAGTGACTCAAACGAAGAATGATACGATACGCGCGGTTCTACTGAAGCGGCCAACGGTTCGGCAGGGACGCCTCGCCCTCCCTCGAAAACCGAAAGCAAGCGTATTCAATTTCTCAATACCTTTTACTTGCCGATACAGAAAGTGGAGAAGAGGCGGTCGAGCATGCGTTCGTTGTCGATCTTGCCGCCGATTTCACCAAAGGCGTCGAGCGCGGCGCGAAGATCGCTGGCAAGGAGTTCGATCGGTCCGTTGGATTCAAGCTTTGTTAACGATTCTGAAAGAGAGGCTTGTGCGCGAATGAGGGCGTCGGCGTGGCGGGCGTTGATGGCGATGATTTCGTCACCTTGGTTCTGCGCGTAGGTTTCGGCGTGGCGGACGATGGCGGCGGATAGTACTTCCAGGCCCGCTCCAGTGAGCGCAGAAACTTCCACGATTTCGCGTCCAGCGAGTTCGCCTGCGGCTTCGGGGCGGACACCCAGGTCGGCTTTGTTGAGGACGACAACGGCATTTTTAGCCAAGAGGCGTTCGCTGATTTCAGGCGGGAAAGCGGGGTGGGGACGAGTGGCGTCGAGGACGAGGAGGAAAAGATCGGCTTCGGCGGCGCGTTCGAGTGTTTTGGCGATGCCGAGGCGTTCGAGCGGGGCAGGGGAGGGGTTTAGGCCAGCTGTATCAATTAAACGGATACAGTGGGGGCCGATGACGAGGCGTTCCTCGATAAAATCGCGGGTGGTGCCAGGTTCGGGGCTGACAAGAGCCCGTTCACGACCGACGAGGCGGTTGAGAAGCGAGCTTTTGCCGGCGTTGGGTTCGCCGATGATGACGGTTTTGACGCCGTCGCGCAGGAGATCGCCGTAGTGCTGGGTGGCCAACAGACGTTTAGCTCCGTTTATAAGTTCGGTAATGCCATGGCGCACGATGCTGCGGTCCTCGGTGGGCAGATCTTCGTCAGGAAAATCGATGTAGGCTTCGATGCGGGCAAGAGCGCAGAGGAGGTCGTCGGTGAGTTGGGCAAGGTGGCGGCCGAGGCTTCCACGTAGTTGTTGGTTAGCGGCGGCGAGGGCGCGTTCGCTGCGGGCGTGGATGAGGTCCATGACAGCTTCGGCCTGGCTGAGGTCGATGCGGCCGCTGAGGAAGGCGCGGCGAGTGAATTCACCGGCTTCGGCGGCGCGGCAGCCGCGGGCGAGGAGGTCTTCGAGGATCTTTTGCGCGAGAAACGGATTCCCGTGGCAGGAAATTTCCAGTGTATCTTCGCCGGTATAGGATTTTGGAGCGGTAAAGAAGGTTATGAGTACGTCGTCAAGAATCGCGCCGAAACGGTCGCGGTAATCTTGATGGGTAGCGACGCGCGGGGAGGGGAGTTGGCCAAAAATTGCGCGGGTGATTTCAGCGCAGGCGGGGCCGCTGGCGCGGATGACGGCGATGGCTGAGGTGCCGACAGCGGTGCTGAGGGCGGCGATGGAGTCCTGGGTGCTGACCATGGGCGTTACACAATGCGCCATCGGTGCGGACGCCAAGGAAAAGGCGCTCGGGGCAACCATCGGTTCCTTGCTATTTCTTCGTCGGTAAGGCCAACGCTTCGGGTTCCTGCGGGAAAAGTTCTTTCTGTAACTGCTCGGCGCGTTTTTCCGCGAGCGGAATTTTAACCGGGTCGTTTTCCTCAAGTTGCAGGCGTATGCGACCTTCGGTCCGAGGATCGACGTTGTGTTTCTTGGCAAGAATTAACCAGGCCATGCCTTCGATCAGATCTTTGGTGATGCCGCGGCCATTTACATAACAAACACCGAGGTTATAAAAACCAGGACGCACCAGACCGAGAGCTGACTGTTTAAAATAGGCAAAAACCTTGGCGTCGTCGTGAGCGACGTAGGTATCTTTTGAATACATCTCACCCAACTGGTAAGCAGCGTCAACATTGCCGGCTGCAGCGGCTTCTTCGAAAAGTTTCAGCGCGCGAAGCGGATCATAGGGAACAAGCGTGCCGTCAAAATAAACCTTTCCGAGGCCCCAAAGGGCGACGGGGTTCTTTTTATCAGCTTCATCCCGAAGATCGACCAG
>JAYTWC010000158.1:0-2458 GCA_043743635.1 Verrucomicrobiota bacterium
AGCCAGCCCCGGATCCAGCCAGATCGCCACGTCGCCCGAAACCAGTTGGTATTTCTCACGTTCCCAAATCGGGACCCAATGCAAACGCCCAAACCGCGAGGCCTTGAAATGCGCCTTGTAACTATCGCGCCAATCCTGATCAGCCAGCGCACGAAAAACCGCATCGCTCAGCGGCGCCACCGGCAGCAACGCCCGCAAATCACTCCACGAAGCTTTCGCCACAGCCTCGTTCTCAAACACGCCCACAATCCACGCGCGACGCACGATCACATCTTCAAGCACGCTCCAGTTCTCCAAACCGTGCTCCAAAAATAACGTATCAACGGCTTCGACCGCATCAGCAGAAATTTCAGCTTTGAATTCAAAAAGGCTCATTGCCGCCAAACTGACGCCCGCACCACAACCCCCGCAATGCCAAATCCACCCCGCTGCGCGCTCGACTCCGCTCCGCCTGCTTGTTCCTCTCAGACGATGCCCGCGCCTCGCGCAACCCCAAAAAAAACGCCCGCACGGCCCGCCTCCACGCCGACCACCGGCAACTTCACAAAATTCTTGGGCCCTGGCCTGCTCCTCGTAGCGCTCATTTTCCTGGTCTACGCAAACACGCACCACGTCCCGCTGATTTTCGACGATGTCCCGTCGATCGAAAAAAACGAAAGCATTAAACACCTTGCCACCGTTTTCTCTCCTCCACGAGGCGGCGAAACCGTAACCGCGCGTCCACTGCTCAATGCAACCTTTGCGCTCAACCAAGCCCTCACCGGAACATCCTTAACCGGTTACCATGTCACCAATATTCTGATCCACGCCTTCGCAGCGCTCACGCTCTGGCTCGTGCTGCGAAAAACCCTGGCACTGCCAGTCTTCGGAAAACGTTTTACCCTTTCCGGCAATCTACTCGCCTGGCTCGCCGCAGCACTTTGGGCGCTGCACCCGCTGCAAACGGAATCCGTCACCTACACGGTGCAACGCGCCGAATCACTCGTCGGACTGTTCTACTTTCTCACGCTTTACGCTTTCATTCGAAGCAACGCACCGGGCGCCAAACATATTTGGCCGATAGCAACCTGGTCGTTCTGCCTCGCCGGCATGGCATCAAAGGAAGTCATGGTCACCGCGCCGGTAATCCTTTTGCTTTACGACCAAACCTTCTTAAGCGGCTCATTCGGCGAAAGCTTCAAGAAAAACGGCCGCCTGCTCGCAGCCCTCGCCAGCACCTGGCTCCTCCTCGGTTACCTGATCGCCACCAACGGCGCCCGCGGCAACACCGTCGGCTTCGCCGGCGACCTCACTTGGTGGAATTATTTTTTCACCCAAGGCTACGCCGTGACGCGTTACCTGCTCTTATCAGTCCTCCCTCTGTCGCTAACCTTTGATTATGGCATCCTCATCATTAAAGATCTGCCAACTATTATCTGTTGCGGCCTGTTCGTTATCATACTTTTGCTGCTGACTGTTCTGCTCCTGGTCCGCCGCCCCCGGGAAGGATTTCTGGGCGCGTGGTTCTTTATCATCCTCGCACCAACCTCCAGCGTGGTTCCTGTCCTCACCCAAACCATCGCCGAGCATCGCACCTATCTCCCGCTCGCCGCCATCACCTCAACCATCGCCTTCGCGATCTGGCGCATCAACCCGCGTTACCATGTCGCCATTCTCGCCTCACTCATCCTCGTCAGTGGAACCATAACCTGGCAACGCAACCAAGCCTACCAAACATCCGAATCCATTTGGGCCGACACCATTGCGAAACGCCCTAAGAATGCGCGCGCCCTCAACAACCTCGGGACGATCTACTGCACGCAAAACCGCTTCACCGAAGCAATCACCATCTTTAACGAGGTCTTATCTGCCTACCCGAACGACTCTGAGTCGAATTACAATATGGGCTTTGTACTGGCCCGCCTCAGCCGAGACGCCGAAGCAATCAACTATTATCGGACCGCCATCCAGTCCAACCCCAACAATACGGACGCACTCGCCAATTGCGGCGCTGCCCTCCAGCGATTGGGTCGTTACAAGGAATCCATCGCCCAAAATGAAGCCGCACTTCGCCTCGCTCCAAACATCGCGCAAGCCCACAATAATCTCGGCCTTGCTCTTCTGCAAGGCGGCCACACTGACGAGGCGCTCATCCATCTTCGTAAATCAACCGAACTATCTCCCACCGACTCTGGCTATTTGAAAATACTTGTCACTGTCCTCACCGAAACCGGTCACGACACGGAGGCGATCAACGTCTTTGAAACATTTCTGGCACGCACGCCAAATGCCGACTTTTTCACCTATCTGGGCGTTCTCTACGCCCGCAACGGGCAACTCGAAAAGGCGCGTGACGCCTTCCAGTCCGCCGTACAACTCGACCCCGACCACATCGAAGCCAACGCCAACCTCGCCCGCGCGAACGCCCAGCTAAAAACAAAGCCGCAGCAATAACGCCAATGCCGGTCACCAACAAAAC
>JAYTWC010000159.1:0-6654 GCA_043743635.1 Verrucomicrobiota bacterium
GAGCTTAAGAAGCCGAAGCCTGCTATTTTTTCCGTGAGTGAGTTGGATAAAAAACCTGCACCGATTCGCCAGCCGCGACCTGCTTATCCGTGGACGTTACGCAGTGATGCTACTTCGGGTCAGGCCGAGATAGAATTTGTGATTGATCGGACAGGGCGGCCGGTTCTTCCGCGTATCATTTCGGCCACGCAAACTGATTTTGGCTGGGCGGCCGTGACCTGCGTTAAAAATTGGCGCTATCAGCCTGCTATGAAAAATGGCGAGAAAGTTCTCGCCCGCCTCACGGAGACGGTTGTTTTTGATATCAACAACTCGAGCGATATGTGGTGATAGCCGATTGCTCAGAGTAGGGGCTGGTTTAGAATAGGTCTATTGATGAGTTGTATACGATGAAGCAAAGAGGCGTCGTGTTGGTGGTTGTTGCGACGCTCCGTCTCACGTGTAACCGGAAAATCAATACGCTCCGCTCGTTGGATTCGCAGGCCCGGTGCCACGTGCCTCGGCGACGATAGCGGCCGCGCTCGAGGTTCCGAGGCGGGCGGCTCCGGCGGCGATCAATGTTCTGGCATCGGCAAGGGTTTTGATGCCTCCGGCGGCTTTAAGCTGGATATTGCCACGACGGTGTTTTGCCCAGAGTGCGAGATGTTCTGCTTTTGCGCCTGCAGAACCAAAGCCAGTCGAGGTTTTGATGAAATCGGCACCGGCATCCTCGCAAATTTGTAGGGCGGCCAACAGGCATGATTCGGGTAGATAACAGGTTTCCACGATCACCTTGATCAGCTGACCGAAACCATGCGCTAGGTTGGTGAGTTGTTTTACCTCGGCGGCAACGGCGGCGATCTCACCTTCACGCAATGCTGCGTAATTTAAGACAATGTCCACCTCGTGTGCACCCGCATCGTGTGCCGCAGAGATTTCAGCAGCCTTGGCGCTGGTCGAAAAACGCCCGCTGGGGAACCCGATGACAGTACCAATTCGCGTTCCCGTTCCGGCCAGCACACGAGTGGCGAGCGGCACACTCGCCGGATAAATCATAACACAGGCAAAGCGTTGTTCGGCGGCTTCGCTGCACAGTTTTGTAATGTCGGTGCTGCTGGCGTCGAGCCGCAGGTTGGTTGAATCGAGGGTGGCGGCGAGCTGTTCGGGGGTTAAATTCATACGGCTGACGTTAGGCGGTTTCCCGTATTGGGCGCAATCTTCCCGACAAAAGAAAGTGCTCCAATCAGCTTAACGGCGGGCCTTGAGAAAGCGGGCGACTTCTCTTTCGCGTGGCATCGCAGGTGCAGTACCAAATTTGGTCACCGAGAGCGCGGCCACGGCATTGCCGTAGCGGGCTGCTGCTGAAATGTCGCCGCCAAATTTTACCAAACCTGCTGCGAAACCGCCAACAAAGGCATCGCCGGCACCTGTCGTATCCACAACTTCAATACCCTTGTACGCAGAAATGAAGAGGAATTCATCTTTGCCCGAAACGAAACAGCCGCGAGAACCAAGTGTGACTATTACCGTAGGGACGCCGAGTTGTCGGCAAAGCGCGTGGAGATCTTCTTCGGGGATTTCTTTTAATTCAGCCTCGGAAAAATCGTGACGGTCGGTTCGAGCAAGCTGGTTTATGAGCGTGGTGAACTCGGTTTCGTTAGGTATGAGAATATCGACATGCGCCAGTAGCTTCGCGGGGAAATCCGGGCGCATCGGTGCCGGATTGAGCACGGTGATGGCTCCGGCTTTGCGGGCGGTCTTTAACACGTGGGCCGCAGTATCGAGGTTGGACTCGAGTTGCGAAACGATGACTTTGGCGTGTCGGATCGCTGTGGCAGGTACGTCTGTTTTCTTGAGAAAATCGTTCGCGCCGAGAGCGACGATAATCTCGTTTTGTCCGGAGGAGCTCACGAGGATCGCGGCGGTGCCAGTGGCGTGAGCAGGTTTCTGGGCGAGCTGACAGCGGATTTTTTCCGCTTGGTAAAATGCCTTGGCCTGAGTGGCGAAAGCGTCGTTGCCCACGGCGCCCACAAAAAGGGTATCCACTCCAGCACGACCTGCCGCTATGGCTTGGTTCGACCCTTTTCCTCCGGGACCGGCTTTAAACAGGCCGACAGTGGTTTCACCAGGGCGCGGAAAATCCTGACATTTCCAAGTCAGATCTTGTACGTAACTTCCAACTACAACGATTTTGGGGTGATTCGCCATGGCCTGAGCATGGACATGGGCGTTGTGGTGACAAGCCGGGTGCTGCACAATTTGTAAGGGTAAGTCACTAGGGCGAACCATGTGTTCGTGAAAAATCAGTGAAGACGTGACACGTTTTTCCCAAGAGGCGATTTGCCGCAGTAAAGAACGGGTAAATCCCGATTTGCTGCGTTCAATAACGTGACGAAAGAGCCGTCACCTCGTACGTTGATGCCAACAAAAAACGAGGGAATATCTACCATGAACCTGGTCAAAAAAATTCTGATCGTACACGGCGACGCAAAAATGAAGCGTCGTCTCGTTCTGCTGCTTGCGGACGCTGGATACGATTTGCGGTCATTCACTGAGGGCGAGCCGGCGCTTGAAACTGGGCGGTCCGAATGGTTCGACCTTGCGTTGATTGATGCCCATCTTAACGGACAACCGGGCTTCGAATTTGTAGAGGCGTTGAAAAAAGTTCAGCCGACCGTGCCCGTGGTGATGCTCGTGCCGCAGCTTGAGCTCCCGCTTATTGTGCGAGGCATTAAAATGGGCCTGAGCGATGTGCTGCCGACTGCAAACGATCTCCGGCCGCTGTTGCGGCGGGTGAATAATCTTCTCCGGCCGAACCAACAAACTACGGCAGAAGGTGAAGTGCTGTCCGCGACTGAACTTGCTGATGCCGAAGCCGTGCTTCAGGTGTTGGGTAATCCTGGAATCGGTCAGAGCGCTGATCCGTTCAATACGCCAGATATCCGTCAGGAGTTGTTGCGAGGTGAAAAAGAACGCTCGCAGCTCGAGTCCAAACTTGAACGGCTCGCTCATGAAAAGGCCGCAGTCGAAGCGGAGATGAAGACGATGTTGAGTCAGAACGCGGACGCGACCCGCATGCAGAGTGAGTTGAGGGAATTGCGCACCCAACGCGAAATGGCCGCTGCCGCACAAGCTGCTATCGACCAAAAAGCCCGTGCGCTGGCCGAGGTGCGCTCTGAGTTGGAACGCGAACGCAGCACCTTGGAGGATGAGCGCAAGCGTCTAGCCGATTCGGCCAAGCTGGTGGCAACGGCCGGTAAAACCACTGAAGAGCTGGCTCAGGAACAGGCTCAGCTAACAACGCTCCGCAAAAAATTGGCGGCCGATGAATCGCATCAACGCGAAGAGGCCGCGCGACAGCAGCAGGAGGCCACGCAGATCGCTCAGGAACGGCGTCGCTGGCATGAAGATCTGGATTTGTTGCGCGAGCAGGAAACGAACCTGCGTGAGTATGAATCGCGGCTGCGCAAGTTACAGGCCCAGCTTGAGGCGGATCGTGTGCTTTGGTTTAGTTCTCGGCCCGTTTCTCGTTCGCCGTTCCAAGATGATGCAGCGGTTAAGGCAGCGTGGGAGAAACTGCAACGCGCCACGGATCTGCTTGAGGCCGAGCGCGCCGTTTTCCGTGATGAACGCATGGCGATGAAAGAACTCGAATCTGAAATCAAGCGCCGCGAGGCGAAGCTTGAGGAGGCAGGAAGCCGGATCGGTGATCAGGAAAAACGCATGCGCAGTCTGCCACCCATACCGACTTCAACCTCGATTCCTTTTGCGGCTGCCGGGACAAATCCTCCGGGCACGGCGTTTTCGCAGAAGCCATTTAAGGTGATTTCTAATTCCCCTTTTGAAATGGCGAAGTCGTTGCTGGGCCGAAAAAGCGGAACGTAAACCAGCTGACTTATTTGATCAGCGAAAAAATTCGGCTTGCCCCGCTTGGGGCGGCCTGTTGGTTTCCCATCGTAATGAATTTCTCTTCCAAACGTACGACGATGCCTGCCGCCATTAAAGCGGTGCGTACGCACGCACGCTGGCATGGAGCGGCTCGACGATAGTGACGCGCGCAGATCGCGTCCGGTGTTAACGCAAAATAAGTAAACACTTCCGTCGAGCCCGACTCCAAATCCGAGTCGGGCTTTTTGTTTTTCGCTCGTCCCGCCGCCCGCCGAACCGCCAGCCAGATCCACGAATCGTATCATCTTCACGAACCCTTTTATGTTATGAATGCCACCCTCCTCGCTCCCGTTCCCCTAGAACTTGATGTGCCTTCTGTTGCTTTCTTTGGCCGCACTTTGGCCGAGTACGCGCAGTTCTTTGCCATCGACCTGAACTCGCTGAAGGGCTTGTCGGTGCTTGATGTTGCTGCCGGGCCGTCGTCCTTTACCGCGGAGGCGTGCAAGCGTGGTGCCGATGCGGTGGCTGTGGATCCACTTTATGGATACACGCCAGCGGTCCTCGCGACGCATGTGCAGATCGATTATCGGCGGATGCTGGCGCAGATGCGGGCAAAGCCGGAGCTGTTACGGTTCAAGTCGTTCGGCTCAATCGACGAAGCGGAAACGAGCCGGCAATCGGCTGCCGAGCGGTTTCTCGCGGACTATGCGCAGCAGTTCGTGCATAACCGCTATATCGGGGCAGCGTTGCCGCAGCTGCCGTTTTTGGATGGCGCGTTTGATCTCGTGCTCTGCGCGCATCTTTTGTTTGTCTACGCAAAGAGGTTCGACTTCGCGTTTCATCTGGAAGCGTGCCGGGAACTCGTCCGGGTGAGTCGCGAGGAAGTGCGGATTCATCCGGTGGTCGGACTCGGCGGCAAGCCTTACGGAGACCTTGACCGGTTACGTGCGGCCTTGGCTGAGGACGGCATCGTGAGTGAGGTCGTTCCGGTGGATTACGAGTTTTTCAAAGGCTCTGATTCTATGCTCGTGCTCAAGCGTCGTTAAAAATCAGCAATTCCCCGGGGGCCCGCCCAGAGGGAAAGTAACCCAATAGGTTACTTTCCCTCTGGGGGATGATTTGGTTTTTGGCGCGGACTTTTTAGGCTTTTTCCATCCCTTCGAGCTTGGAGGCGGCTTTTTCCCATTCGGCGGTGGCGGTGGCGAGTTGGTCGACAACGCTGCTGAGCTCGCGATTGAGGTGTTGGGCCTGGCCGGGCGTGGAATAGGTTTCAGGCGCCTCGAGTTCGGCGGTGAGCTCGGATTGTTTGGCCTCGAGGACGGCGACGGCTTTTTCAAGCTGGCCAACTTGTTCGCGGAATTTGCGGATTTCGTTGGGCGTGGCTTTTTTGGCGGCTGAGGAAGCTTTTGGTGCGGCGACAGTTTTGGGTGCGACGTCTTGTTTTGGTCGGGCGTCGGTGAAGCCGGCGGTGAGGGCGGCGCGGGCGTCGCTGGCTTTGGATTTTTCCAGGTAGTAATCGTAGTCGCCGGCGTAGGGCGTGAGGCGGCCGGAGTGGACGTGGAGGACGTTTTGTGCGAGGGCGCGGATGAAATGGACGTCGTGGCTGATGAAGATGAGCGTGCCTTCGTAGTTTTTGAGTGCGCCGACGAGGGAGTCGATGGACTGGATGTCGAGGTGGGTCGTCGGCTCGTCCATGAGGAGGAGATTCGGCGGCTTCACGAGGATGCGGGCGAGGGCGAGGCGGGATTTTTCGCCGCCGGAAAGGACGCTGACGGGTTTGTGGACGTCGTCTTTGCGGAAGAGGAAGGCGCCGAGAATGGCTCTGGCTTGTTGTTCGGAGAGTTGATTTTCGTTCGTGCGTAGTGACATCACGTTTTCGAAAACGGTCGCGCCGGCATCGAGGTTGTCGAGGCGGTTTTGTGCGAAGTAGCCGGGGACGACGTTGCTGCCGAGTTCGAAGACGCCGCCGTTGATGGGGAGGACGCCGGCGAGGATTTTTAGGAGCGTGGATTTGCCAGCGCCGTTGGGACCGACGAGGACGATGCGTTGGCCGCGTTCGGCGGTGAAGTTGAGATCCCGATACACGACGTGGTCGCCGTAGGATTGTTGCACATGCTCTAGTTCGACCACTTTGAGACCGGAGCGCGGGGGTTGCGGGAACTTGAAGTTCATTTTGCGCAACTCTTCGGTGGGTTCGTCGACGGCGACTTCCTTTAGGCGCTCGATTTGTTTTTCTTTCGATTTGGCGCGGGAGGCCATCGAGGCTTTGGCGCCGAAGCGGTCGACGAAGACCTGCAAGTGGGCGATTTCGCGTTGTTGGTTTTTGAAGGCGGCGGCTTGCTGGGCTTTGCGGGCTTCTTTCTCAGTTAGGAAGTTGTCGTAGTTGCCGTGGTAGTAGTGGAGCGTGTTGGAGCGTAGCTCGAGCATGCCGGTGCAGAGGGCGTTGAGGAAGGCGCGGTCGTGGGAGATGACGACGAGGCCGCCTGGGTAGCGGGTCAGGTATTCCTGGAACCAGAGGAGGGCTTCGAGATCGAGATGGTTGGTCGGTTCGTCGAGGAGGAGAAGGGCTGGTTCGGCGACGAGGAGGCGGGCGAGGTGGGCGCGCATGACCCAGCCGCCGGAAAAGGTTTTGGCGAGTTTGAGGGCGTCGCCTTCTTTGAAGCCGAGGCCGGCGAGGATTTTTTTCGCGCGAGGTTCGAGCGTGTAGTCGATGTCGTAGTCGTCTTCGTCGGGTTCGAGTTTTTTGCCGCTGGTGGCGATGTGGAGAATGGTTTCGTCGCCGGCGGG
>JAYTWC010000160.1:0-5586 GCA_043743635.1 Verrucomicrobiota bacterium
GGGTCGGGAATGAGGCGGCAAATTTCGCGGGCAGCGGTGAGACCGTCCATCACGGGCATTTGCATGTCGAGGAGGAGTAGATCGTATTTCTTATTTTGGACGGCGGTCACGGCTTCGGCGCCGTTCACGACGAGGTCGACTTGGTAGCCGAGGTGTCGGAGGACAAGTTTTATCACCTCGCGGTTGGTTGCATTATCTTCGGCGGCAAGGATGTGAAGTGGCAGCGTTTCGGCGAAGGGTTTGGGTTTTTCGGGCTTGGCGTTAGGCGCAGCGGCGTTGGTTTCCGAGGCGAGTAGATTTGAGAAGGCTAGGCTAAGCTCCGTTGGATCGATGAAGGTGCCGAGGTTGGCCGAAGGGGCCGTGCAACAGGCCGGAGTGAGGGCATCCCTGGGGCCAAGCCAGATGACCGGCCGGCTGGCTCCACGGCCGGGCTTGGCGAGCCAGGAAGCTAAGGGTTGGTTCGTGTCGGTGGCCTCGGTGGATGAAAGGATGGCAATATCGTAGTCGAGATCTGAATACTGATCGCCCAGCGGCGTACGCACCCTTTGCAGGACAATGGGCTGCATGTCCCAGTTACGGAGTAGGGTGGCAAGCATGCGTTGTTGCTCGCCGGCGTGGCCGACAATCAGCACGCGGCAGTTTTTGAAAAGCGGGTTGGAGAGGGCGGTAAAGGCGGTCGATTTTTGACCGGTTGTTTTTAGTTCGACCGTAAAATGGAAGACAGAGCCTATGTTGGGTCGGCTGCGTACGCTGATGTCGCCGCCCATGAGGTTGACGAAGGACTTGGTGATCACGAGACCGAGGCCAGTGCCGCCAAAGCGACGGGTGATCGAGTCGTCGGCCTGCGAAAAAGGGCGGAAGAGTTTTCCGATGTTTTCTGCGCTGATGCCTATACCACTGTCGAAGACTGAGAATCTGATGGTGTACGCGTCACGGGTTGTGGACCGGACTTCTAGGCGGAGGTGGATGCGGCCTTGGGAAGTGAATTTGACCGCGTTGTAGAGCAGGTTGACGAGGATTTGCTGGAGGCGGCGGGGATCACCGATGAGTTCGGCCGGAAGTTTTGGATCAAGGGAGCAGGTTAGGTCGAGGCCTTTGGCGTGAGCGGAGGAGGTGCAGAGGCGGAGCGCGCTGCTGACGATATTGGTTGGAGCAAAGGCAACGGAATCCAGTTTCGTTTTGCCGGCTTGGAGTCCCGAGTAGTCGAGGATCTCCTCGATAATGTGGAGGAGATTTTGGCCTCCTTCGTTGATGAGATCGACGGCGTGTTTGTGTTCGAGCGGCCAGTTTTCCTGAGCGAGGAGAGCGGACATGCCGTTGATCACGTTGAGCGGCGTGCGCAGCTCATGGCTCATGGTGGCGAGGAAGGCGCTTTTGGCGCGGTTTGCTGCTTCGGCTTCATCTCTGGCGCGGATCAGTTCACGTTCGGCGTGCTTCGATGAGGTGATGTCGGTTGATATGTTGGCCGAGCCGATTCGTTTTCCAGAACGATCAAAAACCGGGAATTTTCGCGTGAGGAGAAAACGCTCGTTTTGGTCGGCCCCGAAGATCCGTTCACGACGTTCGAGGAACTGGCCTGGGGGGAGATTTTGTGCGGCTCGATCGTCGGCCATGTATTCTTGAACGACAGCGGTCGCGTCCGGTGAGGCGAAAATTTCTGCATCGGTCTTTCCGATGAGCGATTCCCTGTTTTCGATGCCGACAGCGCGGGCCATCGTCTGATTTGCGTAGCGGATGTGGAGATCGAGGTCCTTGACGCAACAGATGTCGGTGGAGTTTTCGACGAGGGCGGCCTGCCAGATCATGGTGAGTTCGGCGGCCTTGCGTTCGGTAATGTCCTCCTTGACGGCGATATAGTTGACGGTTTTGCCGGTATCGTCGCGAACGGGCGAGATGGAGGCCTGTTCCCAATAAAACGAGCCGTCTTTCTTTTTGTTGCGAAGTTCTCCGCGCCATTCACTACCGGCGGCGATGGTGTTCCATAAATTTTTATAGAACGATACAGGTTGGTTGTCGGCTTTTAGGATGCGGGGATTCTGGCCTATGGCCTCTGCACAGGTGTAGCCGGTGTGTTTTTCGAAGTAGGGGTTTACGTATTCGATATTGCCGCGCGGGTCGGTGATGACGATGGAGACGGGGCTTTGTTCGACCGCGCGTCTGAGTAGCTGGAGATTTTGTTCGGCCTTGCGACGTTCGGTAATGTCGCGAGAGATGCCGACCAGGCCGTTGCAATGATTCGAAGCGTCAAGGAGTGGTTTCTTGCAAATCTCCAGCCAGATTTTATCACCAGTTTTAGTTCTGTGTTCTATCTCGGTGAAAAGCGGGGTGAGTGACTGGCGCACCTTTTCATCTCGGTTTGAGTATTCTTCGGCTTGTTCTGGCGGGAAAAAATCCGCATCCGTTTTGCCGATAACTTCAGATTCGACAAAGCCATAGGTTTTGCACCAAGCGGCGTTTACTGCTTGATAGCGCCCGTTGGTGTCTTTCAGGAACGCCGCATCGGGAATACTGTCGAGCGTGGCCCGTAGGTTACGTTCGCTTTCTTGCAGTGCAATTTCGCTGATTCGGCGTTCGGTGATGTCGCGGCCGAAGCAAAAGAGGCGCTTGTGCGGCGAGGCGGTGACGCTCATTTCGATCAGCCGGATCTGGCCGTCTTTGCGCCGAATTTGGCGTTCCATCAACATCGCGCCGTGAGCGAGGACTTGTTTGACTCCTTCAGCGATCTGTTGCGGGGTGCGTCCATGCTCCAGATCCATGATCCGCATGCTTAATAGTTCGCCACGGCTGAATCCGGTCATGCGGCTGGCTGTGTCGTTGAGATCGAGGATATGGCCCTCGAAATCGACGACCCAGAAGCTATCCATCGAGGTGCGCAGGACGGTTTCGTGTTGTTCTTCGCGTTGTCGGAGGACCGATTCGGTGTGGATACGCTGCCGGGCCATTTCGATGGCGAGGTGGAGTTCCTGGCTTGTGAATGGTTTTTGGATGTAGCCGTAGGGTCGTGCAGCGATGGCGCGCTCGATTAGCGCCTGCTCGGGCATGGCGGTGATCAGGATTGAGGGGCGGTCAAAGCGTTCGCGCAGACTGGAGGCGGTGGAAATGCCGTCGAGTTGACCGGCGAGTCGAAGATCAACCAAGGCGAGATCGAATTTGAGTTTGCCGGCGAGGATCAGCGCTTCTTCGCCATAGGCGGTTGTGGCAACGAGGTCATAGCCCAGCTCCGCAATTTGCTGGCCGATGACGCGGGCCATCATGGATTCGTCTTCGACGATGAGGATGCGGAGTTTTGCGTTCATCGGTTCAGAAAAGTTCTATGCCGTCGCCGAGATCTTCTTTTGGCACTGGTGAGTTGACTGGTTTCTGTGGTGTGGTCTGCGGCGCGGCGGACCGGGGTTGCGCATCCACGGTCGATGCGGGTGTAGTGGCGGCGAGTTGTTCCGGTGGGATAACGTCGAACAAGTCAATATCGCCAGCAGCTGCTCCGGCGAACGATGTTGTGATGGGCGCTGCGTTGTTGTTGAGGGCGTTGGCGTGAAGTTCGTTTTCCCGTTCCATCGTGTAGCGGTTTTGATGGGCGGTGAGTTTGCGCTGGCCTTCGGCGGTTAGGTCTTCCGGGAGGGCAAAGGTGCGGGTGGCAACACGGAGTTTTTCACAGACGATAATGGCTGGTTCGTAGCTGCTTTCGACGAGTTCATTTAGGCGGAGGCGGCCGAGCAGTTCGTTTTGGCCTTTGTGTACGGACTCAAATTCACGCCGCACCGTTGTGGAACGGTCACCGATTTGTGAGCCGAGGCTGGCGAGTTTGGCGCAGACGTCGGCGGCGTTGGTTTCGAGGGCGCTTTTTTCCTCGGTGACGATGCTCATGAAGGCGTCGGCGTCGTTTTTGATGGCTTGGAGCTGGCCGAGGCAGCCTTGGAGTTCGAGGGTGAGTTCGGCGGTGGTGAGGGCGTTGGCGTTGGCGACCAGGCTGGATTCCTCTGCGAGTTTGTTGAGCGCGTTGGCCGCGCTCATGCGGGCGGCGGCAATTTGTGCGTTCAGGGAGACGATCTTGACCTCGAATTCGTGAGAGGAGATTTCGTGTGAGAAGACGCGTACGAGTTCGTCGATGCGTTCGACGAGTTTCGAAATCTTCTGGTTGGCCTTTTCGCTTTGATCGGCAACTAGCGTGAGCTGGTGGATCTCGTGTTTGAAGAGTTCGGAGATACGCGAGCGACTGAAGGCGGCCTTTGCGGCTTCTTCCATTTCGGTGAAATAGCGGATCAACTGACTGCCGATTCCGAGTAGTTCACTCATGCCATTCGAGACGATTGAGGCAGCTTTTTCAATTTCTCCGCGCGATGAGGATAGGTGGGCCTGTTGCACGCAGGCGGCGTGGTGGATAAAGCCTAGTTCGGGTGTGCGGTTGGTTTTCGAAGAGCCATCGAGTTCGTTCAGATGATTAGAAATGTCGTCGAAGCCGGCGGAGACATGTTCGAGCTGCTGGCGGACGATATCTTGATATTGCAGTGAGGTGATGATCTGAAGGGTGAGGGGTCCGGTTTGGGTAAAGAGTTCGGCGACTTTGCTGCTCAGGTTAGCGCAAGGTACGAGCGAAGCTTGGTAGTCGTTTAGCTCTTGCTGGAGTTTATCGATGCTATGTTGGGCGCGTCCTTGCAGGCTTTGTTCGAGGCCATGAAGGGCGGCGCGTTCGTTGTGGGCTTCGGTTA
Source organism: Verrucomicrobiota bacterium (assembly GCA_043743635.1). Lineage (GTDB taxonomy): Bacteria > Verrucomicrobiota > Verrucomicrobiia > Opitutales > Opitutaceae > JADKHC01. The sequence continues at coordinate 4,707 of JAYTWC010000160.1, forward strand.
TGACTTCCTCGATCCGGTCAAAAGCGGCAGCGGTGGTTTTTGCGATTTTCTCGTCGATGGTGGCAATAGCCGCCGCCACATTTAGGAAAATAGATTGGTTCTCTGGGTCGACACGAGAGGCCTCCATGCGGATGCTCATGGTGATGATGCGTAAGAGGAGGTTGTTGCGGTTGAAAGTTTCCCGGACGCGGCAGGTGTGGGTCAGAGCCACCTCAACCTGCGCCATCTGTTGCTGCTCGGAGATGGCGATGCCCATACTCGAATGCACGAGGTCAACGGAGCTCTTGTAAACCTGGTAAGCGGTGGCGAGGACGTTGTCCTTGTCGCGTTGGTGAAGAAGATCGTCGAGACCTTTGGCTTGTTGGCGGATGCTGGCAAAACGACTGTTGAGATCCGAAAGGCCTTGGGCAAGTTCGGTGAACTCGGCGTCGGATTCTTTTCCGAAATCGAGGAGCGCGGCCTGACTTTTTTCCACGTTCGGCAGCAACGAAACTACGTCGCCCGTGGGATTTCCGGTGAGCGCCCCTGCTTGTTTTTTGCGCAATTTTCCGAGCAGTACCACGGCATGCCGGTTCAGCTGACGCCCCAGTTTGCGGGCTTGAGCGTTCAAGTCCGGCGGCTTGGATACGGATTTTGGTTTGGCCAGCATGGAGGGATTCAGGCGATCAGCTTGCGCACGGATTCGAGGAGGGCGCCGGGGGTGACAGGTTTTACGGCAAAGCCCAGTGGACCAGCGCCAGCGATCCCGCGGATCTTGTCTTCGACCGCTTCAGAGGTGATCACGAGCAAGGGAATCTTGGCCAACTCAGGGGTGGAGCGGATGCGGCGGATGAACTCTTCGCCGCTCATTTTGGGCATGATCATGTCGAGCAGAATGAGG
>JAYTWC010000161.1:0-7474 GCA_043743635.1 Verrucomicrobiota bacterium
ATTGTTCGTCTCGGCGAAGACCACAACTGGTGGGTCAACGAAGTCAGCGATCCGATCCGCTGGGACGTCGACGGACTGAGCATCATCGACCCGCGTCAAGTCGCCCACCTCATCGAATTGATCGAGCCCCTGCGCGATTACAGTTTTGACCAAGACATCATGGAGTCGGCGTTCATCGCCTTCCGCATTGAAAAAGATCTCGGCGAAGGCCGTGTCCGCCTCAAGCGCATGAAAGAGTCCATCTTCGAGTCCGACGAAAAACTCTTCATCCTCGCCGATGTGATGGACGAGGAAAACGGACCGTTCGCCGATCTCCTCGACCACCTTACCAAGCTGCGTGTCAAAATGCTCAACGACCTCTTCGATTTTGAATCGAAGCTCACGGTCGACGAAGTCGAAGACGAGCTCCGCGAAGACCAGAACACCAGTTTCATCGAAGGCAAAGCCGTTCATACTTTTGAAGAGATCACCGCCATCCTCGAATACGTGCCCGCCGGTTGGGATACGGACGAAGAGACGCCCGCCAAGGAAATTGAAGACGATAACGATGATCTACCCGACCTCGACGAGGCCGAAGAAGAAAAACTTAAGAACGACGAATCCTTGAAGTGGGACGAAGACGAAGAAAAGGACGAAGACGAGGACGCCGCCGACAAAAAGAAATCGGACGATGACGACGAGGATTCGGACGATGACGACGAAGAAGAAGAGTCGGACGACGAGGACGATGACGACGAAGACAAACCGAAAAAGAGCGCTAAAAAGAAACGGTAACATTGCTTTTAAACGGTGTCTGGCTCAAATGGGCGCCGCATCATGGTTTTCGTTGCCCGGTTGAAATTACCCTTATTTGTACTCATCGGCGCGCTCCTGCTCGCGGCCGGTTGTAACGGTCCACGCCTGACCGGCGGCGGCAATCCGAAGCTTCCGGAGGCCGGCTCGGTCGCAAATCTCCGCTCAGGTGACAGCCTCGTAATCACGCTGCAAGGCGTGCCCGACCCAACGGCGAACTCCTCGCAAATCGACGAACAAGGTCTCGTCACCTTGCCCTACATCGGCCAGGTCGCCGCCGCTGGCACCACCACCGCCGGCCTCTCGCAAAAAATCCGCGAAGCCTACATTTCGAAAAAGATCTACACGACGGTCGACGTCTCTGTCGCCGTCACCGAGCGCTTTGTCTACGTCGGTGGCGAAGTTGTCCGCCCCGGCCGCATCATCTGGACGCCCGATCTCACCGTCACAAAAGCCGTGCAAGCGGCCGGTGGCTTCACGCTCTACGCGAAAGAAACGCGCATCAGCCTCGTCCGCGACCGTGCCGCCTACGACATCAACGCCACGCTCGCCCAAAAATCCCCGATGGAAGACCCGCGTCTCATGCCCGGCGACTCGATCCAAGTGCCGAAATCGGCGTTCTGAGCTTAGGAAAAAACCTGAGTTGATGTGGAACTCAGGAAAGCTGGAACGAACCAGTAAAATGTTCTATTGATCGCGGTATTTTCGTTTCCAGCGTTCCTGAGTTCCAGAAAAAGAAATTGGGATCGTTTCTGAAAACTACTTCCCCAATTCCGCCGCCATCTCCTTTGCGAAATAGGTTAGAATCATATCGGCACCCGCGCGTTTGATCGCGAGCAGTGACTCGAAACGCGTCTTCTCCAGATCGAGCCAGCTCATTTTGGCGGCAGCGTGGAGTTGGGCATATTCGCCCGAAACTTGATAAGCTGCGATCGGCATCCGCGTCGTCTCGCGCAGATCACGGATGATGTCGAGGTAAGGTCCAGCCGGCTTCACCATCACAATGTCCGCGCCCTCGGCCTCGTCGAGCAAGGCCTCAGCAATGGCCTCACGGCGATTAGCGGGATTGAGTTGGTAGGTACGTTTATCGGAAGGTCCGGCAACCTTGCCGATTTTCATCGTGCCCACCGCATCACGAAACGGACCGTAGTAAGCCGAAGCAAACTTCGACGAATAAGCCATGATCGCCGTCTGCGTGCAATCCGCTGCATCTAGCGCACCGCGAATCGCCCCGATGCGACCATCCATCATGTCGGACGGAGCCACAAAATCCACCCCGGCCTGAGCGTGCAACACTGCCATTTTCATTAACACTTCCACGGTCTCATCGTTCGCCAGATCACGGCCATCCTCAGTCAACAACCCGTCATGGCCATGGCTCGTATAGGGATCGAGGGCGATGTCAGTCATCACCACCATCTCAGGCAAAGCTTTTTTCACTGCCCGCACCGCACGCACAATCAGCGCATCGTCACGCAACGCCGCCGTGCCCATATCGTCCTTGTAGCTGGCGTCTAGTTTCGGGAAAAGTGCCACCGCTGGCACGCCGAACTTTGCGAGCGCACGACATTCTTTAACCAGATCGGCGATATTGAAGCGCAACACGCCGGGCATCGAGCCGATCGGCTCGGGCGCACCCTTGCCATCGACCACAAATAGCGGCGCAATAAAATCCGCCGGCCGCAGCACCGTCTCCTCCACGAGCGCGCGGACGGAGGCATTGCGACGCAAACGACGAGGACGAACAGGTAGATCGAGTTTGAATTTTTCAGCCATGGACAAAAGGGAATCAGCCCGATTAAACCCTTAATTCGCGCTAATTCACGCCAAACTTTGAAAAAAACTCGCCCTCCTCAGCGCCTAGCGAACATTAGCGGTTAAATACGGCCATGCCCATCCGACTCTACGACTCACTCGCCCGCGAAACCCGCGAACTCAAGCCCTCCCACGCCGACGGCGTCTTCCGCTTTTACACATGCGGCCCGACCGTCTACGGCGCAGCCCATATCGGCAATTTCCGTACGTTCGTCATCAATGACGTCATCCGCCGCTTGCTCGATCTCGAATTCGGCCCGGCCAAAGTGAAGCACGTTCGCAACCTCACCGACGTCGACGACAAAACCATCCGCCGTTCCCGCGAGGAAAAGCGCCCGCTCTCCGACTTCACCCAACAGTGGACCAAAAAATTCCACGCCGATTGCGCCGCGCTCAACTGCCTGCCGCCCCACGTCGAACCCACCGCCACCGGCCACATCCGAGAACAAGTCGATATGATCGACGTGCTCATGAAAAAGGGCAACGCTTACCGCGCACCCGATGGTTCGGTTTATTTCAGAGTGTCGTCGTTCGCTGATTACGGAAAACTCTCCCGCATCAAAGAACGCGATCTTCAGCTCGGTTCCGCCCTCTCCAACAAACCGCAAACCGCCGACGCCGACGAAAAGGAAGACGGCAGCGACTTCGCCCTCTGGAAAGCGCACAAGGACGACGACGGCGAAAATTCCTGGGAAAGCCCCTGGGGTCGCGGCCGTCCCGGTTGGCACATCGAGTGCAGCGCCATGAGCAAAGCAATCCTTGGCGACACGATCGACCTGCACAGCGGCGGCGTCGACCTCCTCTTCCCGCACCACGAAAACGAAATCGCCCAAAGTGAATGCTGCAACGGCACCCAGTTTTCCCGCCACTGGTATCACAGCGAACACCTGCTTGTAGATGGCAAGAAGATGAGCAAATCGCTCGGCAACCTCTACACCCTCGACGACCTAAAAGCCAAAAGCGTTTCCCCCATGGCTCTCCGCTATGCGTTGCTGATGGGCCATCCCAAGAAGCAGCTGAACTTCACGCTCGACTCGCTGCACGCGGCGGAGAGCGCACTCACCACACTGCGGCGGTTCTATGAAGCGGCATCTGAAGCTCTGAACTTGAAAGCTCTGGGTGAAAAACTCGATTCGTTTGAATCGCGCGTAGATTTGGTGCGCACAATATATGCCGCGATCAAAGCCACACCTGAGGGACAACTGCCAACGATCACACCGCAACCACAGCACCAGATATCAAATCTTTTTGCTCCGGTACTCGAAGCGCTTAGAGACGATCTCAATACGCCTGCTGCCATCGGCGCCCTCTTCACTATTATCAATCGTACAGACGCGAAGACCATCACTCTGCCAGATTTAAGTAGCTTTCTGCAGGCCATTTTTGCGCTGGGAATTACCTTTGGTGGCGGAGCCGAACCGACCATTCACGTGCCCGATTCAATTCACGAATTGGCCGGCAAACGTTGGCATGCAAAGAAGACTAAAGACTTCAAAGGCGCCGACTCACTCCGCGCCGAGCTCACCGCTGCCGGCTGGTCGATGCTCGACGGCAAGGACGGCTACAAACTCGAACCCTTGAAAAAGGCCTGATTCTGTTTTTTAGGTTCGAGACGTATCCAAATTCGTGAATGGTGGGAATACCCCACCCCATGAAGACGTTCATCGCCCTTGCACTCGCCTGCCTCGGACTCGGTCTCACTGCCTGCCTCGGGCTGAATAAAATCCACGAAATTCAGGATTCGGCGGTCACTCATTTCCACGATCAATATAACAACGATCAAGCCGGTGCCATCTGGGATGAAGCCCACGCCCGTTTCCAAGGCGCGTCAGAGAAAGAGGCGTTTATTGCCTATATGCAGGTTGTGAAATCCAAGCTGGGCAAAGTCACATCGACGGCGAATTTCGACCGGCGCATGACCACCGCAAAAGAAATCACCACCGTTTATCTTATTCAAGAAACCCGTTTTGAAAATGCCCGCGCCAAGGAGACGTTTACCTTAATCATGGAAGGCGGACACGCCATTCTCGTCTCCTATAACGTTCAATCGAAGTTATTGACGGTGAAATAACCGCATCCAGTAGCCATCAGCAAAAAGCTGATCTCGGCCTCCAAATTGGCATACAGAATGGTAGTGGAAGAAATGACAGCGACCTTTTCACCCACTCAAACGTATGACATTCCTGACCTGGTTCATTTTTATCGCGGCAGCGTTGCTTGAGGTGGGTGGCGATGCCGCAATGCGTCGTGGCTTACGGGGTGGCGGCCTGCTTTTCATTCTCGCAGGTTTCGTCGTTCTTGGTTCGTACGGTTTGGTGGTCAATGCGGTGAAGTGGGACTTCTCAAAATTGCTAGGCGTCTACGTCGCATTCTTCGCCTTGGTCAGCGTTCTCTGCGGCCGTTACCTTTTCAAAGAATCCGTGCCGCCATCAACTTGGATCGGGCTCGTGATCATCATGGTTGGCGGATTCATTATTCAATTCGGTCGCCGCTAGGTCGCCAGACGCCCAAGCGAAATACCGGCTGATTGAGTCTTTGTCAGCATTTAGCAAACGTGCCAGAACTGGACCGTTCTATGCTTAAGAACGCACATTCATATGAGTTCGGTTCATTCCACCGCCCTGCCAAAGTCGGTCCAAGCCGGGCTTTGTCTCGGCGCACTGGGTGTCGTTTTCGGCGACATCGGCACGAGTCCGCTTTACACGATGCGCGAGTGCATTTCGCATTTGCCAGCGGGCGTTGATCAGGTGGCCGGTGTGCTCGGCGTACTTTCTCTTATTTTTTGGTCGTTGGTGTTGGTTGTCAGCATCAAGTACCTGTTTTTCGTAACCAAGGCCGACAACCATGGCGAAGGTGGAATTTTTGCGTTACTCGCTTTGATTCATGCCAATCACGCGGCAAAGAAAGCCTCCGGAAACCGCCATGGTCTCGGTCCGCTGGTGGTGATGATCTTGATCGGTGCCGCTTTATTATATGGTGACGGCATCATCACGCCCGCGATATCGGTGCTGGGTGCGGCCGAAGGTTTCGAAACCATCAGCCCCGGGTTTGCGCAATATGTACCATGGATGGCCGTGATCATTTTAGCCGGCTTATTTTGGGTTCAGCACAAAGGGACAAAAAGCATTGGGCGAATTTTTGGACCAATCATGCTGGTTTGGTTTCTTGTGCTGGGGCTTTTGGGTGTTTGGTACATCGTGAAGTTTCCCTCGGTCTTTCGTGCTTTGGATCCAAGCTATGGGTTGGTTTTGCTGAAACATCGCCCGGTCGAGATAGCCACGTTATTGGGATCCATCGTGCTGGCGATCACCGGAGCCGAAGCGTTATATGCGGACATGGGGCATTTCGGGCGGCGTTACATTGCCTGGGCTTGGTACGGAGTCGCCTTCCCCGGGCTGGTGCTGAACTATTTTGGCCAGGGAGCGTTCATTCTGGCCAATCCTCATTCCGACGAAAATCCGTTTTTCGCGCTCGCGCCGGGAGGCTGGCTGCGGGTGGCGTTAACCGGACTTTCCATTGTGGCGGCGATTATCGCCAGCCAAGCGTTAATTTCCGGAGCCTATTCGTTAACACGGCAGGCGATCCAGCTCGGGTATTTTCCACGTCTCAAAATCAACTACACCAATGCCGAACAGTCCGGACAGATCTACGTGCCATTCGTCAACACGATCCTGGCCCTTGGCTGCATTCTCACCGTGGCATTTTTTGGTTCAAGCAGCCGTCTCGCCTCGGCCTATGGCATCGCAGTGACAGGAACGATGGGGATAACAACCCTGGCGTATTTCATCGTCGTCAAACGCAACTGGCGCTGGCCGCTCTGGCGGATTGGACCGATCTGCGCTCTTTTTATGGTCGCAGATCTCGCATTTTTCGCGGCTAACGCCCGCAAACTTTCCGATGGCGGATGGTTTCCCCTGGCTATTGGCGCAACCGTTCTCGCCATCATGCACACCTGGAAGCTGGGGCGGGATGAAATCTTTCGCCGCGTCTATGGCAACAGTGTAACCGAGTCGGAACTCATCAATATCGCCACGAGCAAACACGTAATTCGGAACCCGGGGTGCGCGGTGTTTATGGCTGGTTCTCCCCGCGGAACACCGATTGCCTTGCTGCACCATGTAAAGTCCAACCGTTGTCTCCACAAAACGGTGGTGCTCTTGAGTATTCTCACCGAAGAGATCCCTACGATTCACGAAACCGAGCGACTCAGTTTACGCGAAATCGGCGAAGGCCTTTGGCGAGCCGTCGGACGTTATGGCTATATGGAATCGCCTGACGTGAGCGACCTCATGACGCGCATCAAAGCCAGTGGTGTTCCGATCACAGCCAATTCCGCCACATACTTTTTTAATCGCGAGATGATCATGACCGAGGGCGATTCGCCCATGTGGGAATGGGAAAAACGCTTGTACGGATTCCTCAGTCGCAACGCCCGGCCGATTAGAGATTACTATCGCATCCCGCCAAATCAGATCATCGAAATCGGTCTGCCGATTCAGCTCTAAACGATTTGTGGGACAAGGGATATAGCGGGCACGAGCACGTTCAGATTCAGCGATTTTGTCGGTTTCGATTTTCGGCGATATTCAAATGAATCATTGGCATAGCGCGTGCTATTAGAAAATCCGTTCATCGATTTCGCTCAGCCCGTGAGTGCAACCAATGAAAAGGTACAGGTCATTAAATAAACAGTCCCCCGTGGGCACATCTCCAAACACAACATCCGGCCCTGCCGGCGATTCATCCAACATATGACAATCCGATACACAGGCTCAAAATGGTTGAGCGCGACACTCCTCGGGGTCGCTCTCTTAATTGGTGCCGCGCTCGCGCGGGCTGATGACCCAAAACCCGATCCATCTGGCAC
>JAYTWC010000162.1:0-3373 GCA_043743635.1 Verrucomicrobiota bacterium
GCCGGTTTTTTGATCGAGTTTGAAAAGTTGCGGGTGAGTCCAGGCGTCGGCGCTATCGAGGGCGACAAAGATGGGGGCGTCGCCGATGATGTCGATGCCACGCTGGCGGGCGTTGAAACGAACCTGTTGCCATTGTCCAAAAAAGAGGTACTGGCAGAAGGCGTGGGCCTCGGCACAGTCGCGCACGGATTGCGGGAGCGCGGTGGTTTTAGCCTTGGAGAAAAAGCGCAGCTCGGCTGGCCACAGCCACCAAGGCTGGCCCTTGTGGTGGTCCTTGAGCGCCATGAAGAACGTGTAGGATTCCAACCAGTCGCGATGGGTTTCAAGGAAAGCGGTGAAGCTGCCGTAAGGTAGAGTGGTTTTGTTGGCTTTGAAGTTTTTGAAGGCCGTGAAGAGTGCGGGCCATTTCGTGACATACAACCAGCTGAAATCGACATGATCGCGGGGTAATGCGCGCAGCGGCTCGAGATCGGTATCGGTGAGCAGGCCGAACGTTTTCAGCGCTTCGAGATCGATTAGGTAGGGGTTGCCGGCGAAGGCCGAGAAGCATTGGTACGGTGAATCGCCGTAACCGGTTGGCCCGAGTGGACAAATTTGCCAATAGCGGATTCCTGCGGACTGGAGGAAGGCGAGCCAGGCGTCGATCGAGCCGTCGAGTGTGCCAATGCCTTGTGAACCGGGAAGGCTGGTCGGATGGAGGAGAACGCCGGTGGCGCGCTCGGTCAGCCAGTTAAACAAAGGCGCTTCTGTGTTGGTCGGTGGCTTGCCGTCAAGGTTCGTAATATCGCTCATGGAGATTTTGTTACGCAGCGCGAGTCATACGCGCTGCGTAATGGTTTGCCGGTTCTTTACGGGAACGGCAAGCCAGCAGTCGGCGGGGAGCTGAAGCCTTTTAGAGCTTCACGGTGTTGTTCAGTCGGGTGATTTCCTCAACGGCTTGGCCGGGATCAATCTCAACTGTGCAGCCATCGGTGGTAGAACCTTCAGGCAGAGTTAAAATGGCTTCCGCAGTTTTCGGGATCAGGTCGGTAGGCGCGGCGATTTCGGAAAGTTGTTTGCGATCCAAAATTTTTCCTGCGCGATCACGAAGCACGATGGTCATGACCGGTGAAGCGACGGAGCCGAGGCTGTGAACGGTCACGTGGACTTCATTTCCTTTCACAAGAATGTCGTCTCGGGTGATGCCGAGGTCGGGGCGCTGCCAGTAAGGCGTACCGGGTTGCTTGAGGTTGAGCGTGAGCACGGTGGTGGCGCGTGGCGGGAAGGTGAAGTCGAGCGAGCGCGAACGTTCGAACAGGGCGGTGCGGGTGGCGATGGTTCCGTCGGGCTTGTCGTCGTTGTTGGTATCGATGCCTTGGGTGATTTCCCAAATGCCTGGGTCGATGGACCAGCCGGTCATGGCGGCCTGCACGGGTTTTTCGTCGAGGTTGAAGACGAGGACGGTGAGGTGTGTTTTTGTCGAGAACGGCACGAGGATCGCGACGCTTTTGTAGGTGGCGGGTGTTTCGAAGCGCCAGCTGATCGCATGGCCGGGGAAGGTGCTGTTGCGAACCAAGGCGACACCGCCAAGGCGGGCACGCTGGAGTTCGACGGTGGGCACGCCGACGCGATCGATCCAAAGGCTGCCTTCGGTGTTGATGTATTCGAGGGCGGCGATGTCCTCACACTGGTTTTCGTAGAGTGTTTCGAGAAGGGATTTGTCACCGGTGATCTGCCAAGTGAAGTGAGCAACGCCAGCGGCACCGCGATAGAGGGCTTCGCGAGAAATTTTGCGGGTACCGAAGTCGGGACGGGATTCGTTCGATTTGGTGGACTTGGTCTCAAGAATGCGCGGGCCCCATTCTTGGCGAAGCTTTAGGAGGTCGAGGGCGTTAGCGTTGAGTCCGAAGAGACCAGAGGTACCGAGATCGAAGATGGGGTCGAGGTACTTGCGGTCACCGGTCCACTGCCAGGCGTTCCAGAAGAGGGGCCAGGGGAACCAGCCGCGGGTGGCAGCAACGTCTTCGTCGGTGCTGAAACGGATTGCGGTGGGAATGCGGAATTGGCCTTCGGCGTTCTTGCGGCGGTGGGCGAGGAGGCCGTCGGTGATTTCGAGGACCAGTTTTTTTGCCTCTGGATTGCCATTGAAGTCGGTGAGCAGCTCGGGTGTTTGCAGAACGAGATGGGAATACGCTTTGGCCCAACCCCATGGTTCTTCGGTGGCGAATTTTTTTCCGTTGTAGTAGGAGGAACGGATATGGCGGTGGCCGGCGGCGTTGATAGCGGTGAGGCGTTCAATACCGCGGGTGGTTTCCATTGCGCGCTCGATTTGTTTGGGGTTACCGAAATCAAGAATCAAGTTTTGGCCAAGGCAGTTGATTCCTTCTTCGTAGCTGTGGAGTTCGTCGGTCTGGATGGTGGGTAGTCCGTTGGTCCACATTCCATTTTTGAAGGAGGCATCGAGCAGAGCGTTGGCCGAGAGGCGAAGTTTGTCGGGAGCGCAACCCATCAGGGCGACGCCGGGCCAGAGATTGAGGAGGTCGACGTCGTCGGAAATGCCGCCACCAAAATCGCCGTAGGGCACTTGACGGTTGTCGATGTACCACTCGACAAAGCGGTCGACGCGGTTGAGGAGTTGAACCTGGTCAAAGGCCCAAACCGGCACGCCGGTCGGGGGCTTTGGCATGGTGAAGGCTGGCTGTGGCCATTCGTCGCTCCAGGCGGCGGCATAGTATAGGCCTGGCATCTGGTTCGGGTTGATGCGCATGAGGTCGCGGATGTCGCCATCGATGCGATTGTACATGTTGTACTTTTTGACGCCGGGGCGTTCTTCGACGAACATGGCGTAGGCGTCGCGCACCTGGGTGAAGCGGTCGATCTCGTGTTCGGCGCGGGCGGCTTCCTTGGATTTGAAGATGAGGCGCAGGTTGGCGTTGCCGAGCGATGTCGGACCGAAGTCGGCGCTGGAGCTGGCGATGGTCAGGTAGAGCGGTTTATCGGCGGCGAGAATGCGGTCGCGTAAATCGAGCCAGAGTGTTTTGGCTTCGCCGGGTTTTACGCTGAAGCTGAAGTCGGCCATATTGCGCAACGGCCAGATTGGATCTTTGACCTGGATATTAAGTGCGATGAGGCCGTTGTGCGTCGGGGTGCATTTTAAGGCGGGAAGGTCGACGGCAATACCGTCGAGACCACCGTCAATGGCGTCGAGGTCGTGGGCTTTATCCCCGGATTTTGTGGGAATCAGAATGTGTACGATTGGGAGTGCCGGAGTGGTTGCGGGTACAGCGTCGGAGGGCATGCCAATGGCAGCTTGGGCGACAAGGATGGTTCTTTCATCGGGCGCGTAGCGACCTGCGATCCAGGTGGTCAGCGGCGCGAGGCTCTTGTCGGCGGT
>JAYTWC010000163.1:0-2009 GCA_043743635.1 Verrucomicrobiota bacterium
AGTTCGTAGGCCATGGTTGTTTTATTTAGTTCGTTTTCTGTCTTAGGAGAGTGAATGGAACCAGTAGGCAGGTCTGGGTTTGCGTCAACTCAGAGGTGAAAATTGTTCGGGCGTGCGAGGCGGAAAATTTAACTTTCCTGCGCTCGTTTTTGGCGGAAGAAGGCTTGGATCAGGTCGCGACATTCGGGTTCGAGCACGCCGCCGGCGGTAAGCTCAAGGTGGTGGTTGACGCGGGGGAGATCATTGAGATTGGTGGCGCCGCCGAGGCAGCCCATTTTGGGGTCGGGGACTGCGTAACAAACGCGTTTCAAGCGCGACATGAGTGTGGCGCCGGAGCACATCGGGCAGGGCTCTTTGGTAACGTAGAGCGTGGCACCGTCGAGTCGCCAGTCGCCGATGCGGGCGGCGGCTTGGGTGATGGCGAGGACCTCGGCGTGGGCGGTGGGGTCGTGCGCGCCTTCGACGGTGTTGTGGGCGGCGGCAATGATCTCGCCACCGAGCTCGATCACGCACCCGATGGGAACCTCGTCAATGCGCCAAGCGTCGATGGCTTGGTTGTAGGCGAGGCTCATGAAAAACGTATCGTCGCGCACGAGTTGCGAGGGGAAACGTTTCTCAAAAGGGCAATCAAACGGCGTTTTTGGCGTAAGCGAAGGCATTGAATGAAGGGGAGCGTGGAGTTTGTCTGGGAGCTGGCCAGAGGAAAGCCTTGACTTACGAGGGGGCAATACGTCTTACAAGTGGCTTTATTGCCCACTTTTATCGAATGAACAAAACCTCCGTTTCCACCCAAGCATTGTATGTCTGACGGCAATTCGATTGAAGTTGAAGGCAAAATCATCGCTGTGCTTCCCGGCACGATGTTCAAAGTGCAGCTTTCGAACGGCCATGTCGTTCTAGCGCATATCTCGGGCAAGCTCCGAAAAAACTTCATTAAGATCGCCGCCGGCGACAACGTGAAGATGGAGATGAGCCCGTACGATCTCGAAAAGGCGCGCATCACGTATCGCATGAAAGACGAGCGCGCGTTCACCCGCGCTCCGATGCGTCGGCGTTATTGAGTTGGCCCGCTGGGAGGGCGCGTCACGCATATGGCCCGCCTTCGCAAACCGGCCGAGCAGAAATTCAGTCAGGCTCCTGCGGCCTTTGCGACGGATATCAACGGCTTCATCGCTTTCCTCGGTCTGGAGCGTGGACTTTCGCCGCACACCCAAATCGGTTATCAAACCGATCTCGACCAGTGTGCGAAATTTCTCGCATCCAAAGGCGCGGCGGACTGGCGGACGGTTTCGGCGGGTGTGGTTGAAGAATGGATACACTCGCTCGGTGGCGACGATTACACGGTGGCGAGTCTGGCGCGAAAACTCACAGCGCTGCGTGGGCTCGCGCGGAATCTCGTGCGCGAGGAATTGCGCGGTGATGATTTTACCGAACTACTAACTGGCCCTAAAATCGCTCGTCGCATCCCGGGCACGCTCACGGAAAGCGAGGTGGAACGGTTGTTGGCGGCGCCGACGGGCGGCGATCCGATTTCGTTGCGCGACCGGGCGATCCTGGAACTTTTTTATTCGAGCGGACTGCGGGTTTCGGAATTGGGCGGGCTGATGTTGCAACAGATCGATTTGAAGGAGGGGTTTTTACGCGTCTTCGGCAAGGGTTCGAAGGAGCGTCTGGTGCCGATCGGTGGGCGCGCTCGCGACGCGATCGACACTTATCTCACGGCCGCGCGCAGTCATTTTGTGAAGCCGAAGAAAACCGGCAGCGCGATCTTCCTGAGCGAGCGTGGCACGGCGATCTCGCGCAAGATGCTCTGGGTGATCGTGAAGAAATATGCGAAGCGTGCCGGCATTGAGAAGCCAGTGAAGCCGCACTTGCTGCGGCATTCGTTTGCGACGCATTTACTTGGTGGGGGTGCGGATTTGCGTGCGATTCAAGAAATGCTGGGACACGCGAATTTGGCGACCACCCAGATCTACACGGCCGTCGAGGAAAAGCGCCTGATCGACCAG
>JAYTWC010000164.1:0-3822 GCA_043743635.1 Verrucomicrobiota bacterium
GCCAAACCCACTGACGAAGAAAAAGCGCACCACTACCTTTGGCGCTTCTGGCGTCACGTGCCGCGCGCCGGCATGGTTTCCATTTACGACCGATCCTGGTACGGCCGCGTCCTCGTGGAACGTCTGGAGGGCTTCGCCTCGACCAAAGAATGGCAACGGGCCTACGCCGAGATCAACGACTTCGAGCATCAGCTCAATGACCACGGCATCATTGTAGTGAAATTCTGGTTACACATCAGCAAAGATGAACAGCTGCGCCGTTTCAACGAACGCGAAAACACGCCCTACAAAAAGCACAAGATCAACGACGAAGACTGGCGTAACCGCCGCAAATGGTCGGGCTACGAAGCCTCCGTCGGCGATATGCTTGCCCTGACCGATCTGCCCTACGCGCCCTGGCACCTCATTCCCGCTAACGACAAACGTTTCGCCCGCCTGACCATTTTAAAAACCGCAGCCAAACAAATCGAAATCTCCCTCGGCGGGAACACAGCCTGATCAGCCGTACGCTATACCTGCACCGCGTTTCGAAACTTCAAAAAACGCTGCAACGCCGCCTCGATATCCGAAAGACTGAGGGGCTTGACGAGAAAATCATTCACCCCAGCCGCCAGCGCCATCTCCTTCATTTCAGGCCGGTGATCAGCCGTGATCGCAGCGATCCAGACTTCACGATTCTGCAGACCCGCATCCCCTCCACGAATCTGCTTCACCGCCGTGAGCCCATCAATTTCTGGCATGTGAGCATCCATCAGGATGACATCAAATTTCCCAGCCATCGTCGCCTCAATAGCCTCCCTGCCATCCTTCGCCAACTGGCATTTGTAGCCCAATGCCGCCAGCGAACTATTAATTACACGCTGCAATACCTCATCATCTTCCGCGACCAGAATACGCAGCCCTTTGCTCACAAATCCCGGCGGTGTGGTTGCCGAACTAGTAAACAGCTCTGAAGCCTTTGCGAGCAGATCTAAAAGTGTGCGATGATGGACCGGTCTGCCCAATAGCATTCTGAAATGCCGCCGTAACGCCTGGCGTTCTTGACTACCCAGATTAATCGCCACCAACCCGAACATGCGCTCAGGTTTCCATCCCGCATCAAGCGTCATGGATTGAAATTTTTGTACCGCCGCCGAATCACAATAAACCACGGCCAAATCCCAACCCGCCTCCGTCAAAGTCTCGAGCGTACGCTCCAAGACCTTTGCCCCTGCCTGTCGCAACAATTGTCCTATCTCCGTGCGCAACCCCGGATGCTGCACCGCCAGCGCGATTTTTCGCCCAGCGAGCCGAGCAAACGGCAACTCCACATTCGCGACTTCCGCCGGGCGCGCCCGGACCGTGAAAATAAAGGTCGAACCACGCCCCACCTCACTCTCCACCCGGATATCACCACCCATCATGCGCACCAGATGCCGCGAGATTGCCAGACCCAATCCCGCACCGCCAAAACGCCGCACCGTCGATGAGTCTAGTTGCGTGAAGGGCTGAAACAATTTCGCGCAATCACTCGCCGCGATGCCAATGCCCGTGTCGCGCACCGAAAACTCCAAAGTCAAACCACCATCGTCAAACTCAGCAACCAGCTGACCCTGGCTCGCATCGTCAAACGGTGCCACTGAAACAGACTTGCCGGTCAGCTTCCGCACCATCACTTCGACCTCGCCCGTCGCAGTAAATTTAACTGCATTGCCCACGAGATTAATAATCACCTGACGCAACCGGCCACCATCGACCAACACTTGCATCGGCACGTCATGATCCACCCAGTGCAACAACTGCAGATCATTCTCCGCCGCCCGGCTTGAAAAAACATCGAGTGCATCCTCAATATTTGCCCTCAAATCACAAGGCGTGGCATCCAAATGCAGCTTCCCTGTCTCAATTCTAGAAAAATCCAAAATGTCTCCGGTCAGCTGAATCAAAGCCTCACCGCTGGTCCGGATCGTTTGCACAAATTCCCGCTGTTCAGAGGTGAGCGTGGTATCAAGCAACAAACTCGTAAACCCAACAATCCCGTTTAGCGGCGTACGCACCTCATGACTCATCGTCGCCAAAAAACGTCCCTTGGCGCTGTCTGATATCTCGGCCTGCTCCTTGGCTTCGCGCAGTTCCCTCTCCTTGCGTTGCGTTTCTGAAATATCAGTAAACACCGCAATAAAACCCACCACGCTATCTCCCTCGCCTCGCACCGGGGAAACCACGGCGCGCGCCGGATATTGTTCTCCATTCTTGCGCTTGTTTGACACCTGTCCTTCCCAGGAAAAACCCGCCTTCACCCGAGCCACAATCTCGGCCACCTCAACTGGAAGCTTCTTTTCGCTTCGAAAATCCCACCAAGGACGTCCGATCAACTCTTCGCGTGTGTAACCAGTCTGACGGCACAATCCTTCATTCACATATTCAATCCGGCTGTGCAAATTCACGATCATCGTCGCTGATTCGCTCTGCTCAACAGCACCATAAAGTTTCCGAATAAGAGCCTCCCGCACCGAACGTTGACCGGACCAGACAAAAACCGCCAGACCGCCGCCCACCACCAACCAAATTAAAACCGCTCCACGAAACGCCGCGAACCACAATTGTCGAGCCCAGTCACCCGCCTCAATATCCATCCCTAAAACCTCCATCCCGCCCGAGGCTCCAAACGTCACGTAAGCCGAAACAAATACGCCGAACGAATCCTTGATCGGCCCTTCGATCACCGGTTTGCCATCGTACAAAATCGTCTGCAAACCCGGCATTTGAGATGCCTCTGGATAAACATCTCCTGGCAACGAAATATCTTTTGATGTTTCCGGCTCGGAGTCGGCGATGAACACCGCCTTCCCGGAGGCCGGATCATAACGAAGAATATAGAGGAAACGCACCGCCGACTGTGCCTCACGCAATCGCATCAACCGCTCCTTCACGCGAACATAGACCGGATTCTGCAAATCTTCCCGCGAACCATTCAACCCGCGTATCTCCCTCCCATCAAAAGCCAGCGCACACCGACTCGTTTCCGAAATCAGTTCGCGACGCCGCTCAACCGACTCTTGCCGATACGCCCAAGCTCCAGCCGCAATTCCGAGGCATAGCACAACGAGGCCGATAAAAACTTTTCTGGGGCGTTTCAAAAGCATCACAAGGGAACCGATGGGATAAAAAGCAACGCTCCCACACAACACGTCGCTACGTCCCAAGCAATCCACGAGCGGCGCAATCGCGTATTTATACCACTCGCTTACAAGCCCACCACCCGCTCTCTGCAAATAAGTCGCGGCTTGGCTCTTCCCCTCTGCCAAACGCCGTTCCTCGCACCTTTCCCTCCAGCCATAAAAAAGCCGCCTCGAAATAAATCGCGGCGGCTTCGAAAACTATAACCAGCTGCTTACTTCACCAAGTGAGTGGAGACGAGCTTGGTCAGCTCAAACATGCTGACAGATTTCTTGCCGTTTAGAACCGGCTTCATCTTTTCATCAGCGTTGATTTGAGTCCTGACCTTCTTGTCCTGAAGGCCATTCTTCTTGATATAATCCCAGAGCTTTTTGGTCAGCTCCGTACGGGGTAAGGGTTTCGAACCAACAATGACCGAAAGGACATCATCGGGTTGAACCGGCTTAAGGAATGCAGCGTTGGGTTTACGAGCGGATTTTTTTGCCATAACGGAATTTGGGTCTACATCCCCATTTTCTGAATGCAACGAAATTTTCAGAGGAGAAAACGAATTTCTCAGAGGAGAAAATGAATAAAACTGCTTGCCTTCGTCGACGACTCACGTTTCCGCGTCCACTTGGACGAACTGACGGTGCAACGCGGCGTAGTGCTTTTTCAACGACA
>JAYTWC010000165.1:0-7431 GCA_043743635.1 Verrucomicrobiota bacterium
CATGGGGCACTGCCACCATCTTCACCTCGCGCTGCACGCCTTTGTCATTCTCCAATAAAAGCACGACCTCTTTGCCGACCGGGGCCGACAGCCACCAGTTAACAAAGCCGCACAAGTTTTGCAGCCGCTTGCGGGCCGAGATAACATTTTCGCCCATCGTCTCGGCCATTTCGCTCAAGGCATGCGTATCAACCCGCCGAACCACATCACCTGCTTTAATCCCAGCCTTCTCGGCGGGCGAATCTGATTTCACCCACGAAATCATAACAACGTCCTCAAGAACCATCGCATTGGCACCCGTAAACCCAATCCGGCCACGCTCCTCGGGATTGAGCACCGCCATCTCACGAGGAACAATGCCGAAATGGGTCCGGTGCAACTCGTCGAGCATCTCCTGCAACAACCGGCGCAGCGCTCGCTTATCCTCGGCCGCCCACAAACGCAGGCGAAACTTTTCCCGAACCGCTTTCCAGTCCACACCGCCAAAAGTGGTGTCAAAATAGTTTTCGTTCACCAACTTCCATACCGTCTCAAAACAGTCCGAACGCAGGCGCGACCACTCGACTTTTTCCTTATTAGCAAGTGGTTCGACATAGGCCTCCTTGCGCTGATAAAGAGCCAGGCGTTCACGCATCTCCTTTTCCGAACTACTCTTTTGACCTAAGTGCTGAATGGCCTGCTCCTGCCTTTGAACCGCGTTTTCAAAATCGCCCGCGCGAGCACAAGCAGCCGCCAACGTATCCAGGACAGCCGCACGCTTCCACCCCGTGAGCTCACACGCTTTGGTGGCATATTCCACCGCCTTTGCACCATCTTGCAGCCCCGAATTTTCACACGTAGCCATGAACCAGGCGCATGCGTTGAGCGGGTCGGAATTTCGGGAATCCAATCGCACGGCCGCCAAAAAATCATCCAGCGCTTCCTTGTCGCGACCAAGCTGCTGGTATGCCCTTCCTCGCTCCGTAAAATACGCCGGACAATTTTCCTTCAGACGCAAAGCGGTGGACAAATCGTCGACGGCCTCAACGTAAGAACCTGCACTCTCAAAAATCGTCGCCCGTTCTTCAAAGTTAGCCGGATCATCACTCTTAACGGCAATCGCCCGCTCAACATCAGCCAAGGCCAATGCGAAGTTTTTCAATCTCCGGTACGTCCGCGCCCGCTGTCTCAAATCTATCACATTCTGTGGCTCCAACTCCAACAAAGCACTGATGTCGACGAGCGCCTTCTGATAGTCATCCTGAAAAGTATACAAGTGGTGCCGATACCAAAGCGCATGCTTGGACTTCGGATCGCGCCTCAATGCTTCGGTATAATCCGCCAGCGCATGCTCGTAATCATCCTTTTCCCGAAACGCACGTCCGCGCCCAACCAATGCAGCCACATTTTCCGGAGCCACTTGGAGGATCCCGTCGTAAATCGCACGCGCCCCGTCGAAGTCCTTCGCCTCAAGCGCCGCATTTCCCCTGGCAAGATCATCCGTCACCGTTGCCGCAACCGCCAACGTCGCCGATAAAAATGCAATGCCCGCCACGTACAAAAACGCGCGGCGAACAAAAGCAAATCGCATCAGGTAACCTCCGAACATCGTGAAGCAGGAAAACGGCGGAACACTGAGCACTCACCACGCCTCGCGCCAGCAAGAAAACAAACACTCATCCTCGGCCACGACTCAAACTCCGCCGCGAAAAATAATCCGCCGAAGGATTCCGTCCGGCACGCGTTGTGCAGCGCGCCTATCGCCGCCCTATGCCCGACCATCACCGCCAACACCCGAAAAGCCCTTGCCTGCACGGCCAGCAGGACTAGACCCATTCACGAAATTGTGAGCAGTCCTGCTTCAGAATCCAAAATCTTTCGTCGGCCGCGCGGAATGGCGCTTGTGAACGCGCTGTTTGGCGGTTGGACCGTGGTCGTGTTGCTCTTCTTCTATATTCCGATTTTGTTTCTGGTCGTTTATTCGTTCAACAGTTCGCGCCTGAATGTCGTCTGGGAAAGCTTCACCTTCAAATGGTATTCCGAACTCTGGCACAACACGCGGTTGATCGCCGCCCTTGAAAGCAGTTTGGTTGTCGCCTGCCTTTCGACCACCTTGTCGGTCATCATCGGCACGACCGCCGCATGGCTGCTCTACCGTTACCAATACAAAGGTACACGCGCCATCGGCACACTGGCCTACATCCCCATGGTCGTGCCCGAAATCATCATGGGCATCAGCCTGCTCGTATTTTTCAAAACCGTGCGTTTCGATCTCGGCTACACCACCGTCATCATCGCGCACACGACGTTCTGTTTCCCCTTCGTGATGGCCGCCGTACAAGCCCGCCTCTCCGGCCTCGATCCTTCGATGGAAGAGGCCGCACTCGATCTCGGTGCCACGCCGCTCAAAGCGTTCTGGTACGTGATCGTTCCCTATTTAATGCCAGGCATCGTCTCCGGCGCGCTCATGGCGTTTGCGCTTTCGATGGATGAACTCATCGTCACTTACTTCGTCAAAAGTTCAGCCGCTTCCACGCTTCCCATCGTGATCTACGGCATGGCCAAAGTCGGACTCAACCCGATGATCAACGCACTCTCCACGCTCTTCATCGTCGCCACCATCATCCTCCTTGTCGCTTCCGAATGGGTAAAACGAGTCCGCCGATAAAACCGCCAGCCAGCACCAAAATCTTTTCTCAAAAACCATGAAACGTCTCCGCATCCTACTCGTCACCCTCGCGACCGTCGTCGCTGCCGTCCAACTCCACGCCGCCAAAGAGGTCAACCTCTTCGGCTGGTCCGAATACGTGCCGCAAGCCGTCCTCGATAAATTCACCGCCGAGACCGGCATCAAGGTGAACTATGAAACCTACGCCTCCAACGAGGAGATGCTTTCGAAACTTCTCGGCGGCGCTGCCCAATACGATCTCATTCAGCCGACCGATTACGTGATCGAGGCCCTCCGCGCTAAAGGCAAACTCGAGGCCATCGATTTCAAGAACGTCCCAAATTTCAAAAATATCGCCAAGGAATACACCAACCTCCCGCACGATCCTGAACAAAAATACAGCGTGCCCTACATGGTCGGCACCGTCGGCATTGTGGTGAACACCGAAAAAATCAAAGAACCCGTCGCCGGTCTGAACGACGTCTTCTCCGGCAAATACACCGGCCGCATCGTCACCCTCAACGACAACCGTGAACTCCTCACCTGGGCCATGCGCACGCTCGACCTCGACATCAACAAGGTCACACCAGAAGCCATCGCCAAAGCCCGCCCGATCCTCGCCAAATGGCTGCCGCAAATCAAACTCTACGACTCCGACAGCCCGAAGACTGCGCTGCTCAATGGCGACGTCGATGTCGGCGTGGTCTGGTCTGGCGAAGCCGCGATTCTCTACCGCGAAAATAAAAAATTCGCCTACGTTCTCCCGAAAGAAGGCGCGCATCTCTGGATCGACAGCCTCGCGATTCCAAAGGGCGCTCCGCACAAGGAAGCCGCCGAACAGTTTATCAATTTCATTCTCCGTCCCGAAATCAGCGCGTTGATTTCCGAGGCATTCCCCTACACCAATCCCAACACGGAAGCCCGCAAACTCCTCACGCCCGAACAACTGGCCAATCCCGCGAGCTATCCCGCCGCGTCCAAACTCGAAACCTTCCGAGACATCGGCAAGGCCGCCGCCGGCGTGGATAAGCTCATCACTGACCTGAAAGGCGGTTCGTAACAGGTAGGGCGGATTATCCTTAATCCGCCGCCTCTGCGATCTTACCGAACCGGCGCGTTAGGGATAACGCGCCCTACCTCAAAAACCAGGATGACCGCCATCGCCGATCCCCGCACCGCCACCGCTTCGTCGCGCCGCTCACCCGGCGCGACAGGCTGGCTGCTGCTTTCGCCGATGCTGCTCTGGCTCGGACTTTTCGTCGTCGCACCGACCGCGATCCTGTTTGTTTACAGCTTCTGTCAGCGCGACGAACTCGGCCAAGTCGTCTTTGAATTCACTTGGGAAAACTACGCCCGCATCGCCGATCCCGTTTACCTCAATATTCTGGCCCGTTCCCTCTGGTACGCGGGACTTACCACCACCATCTGCCTTTTCATCGCGTATCCCGTCGCCTACTACATCGGCCGCGCACCAGTCCAACGACGCTCGTGGCTGTTGCTGATGGTTATGATTCCTTTCTGGATTAGTTTCCTGCTCCGCACCTACGCCTGGATTTCACTGCTCAAAGGAGAAGGTTCCGTCAGTGCGCTTTTGCATTGGGCTCACTTGATCGCACAGCCGCTCGAAATCCTCTACACGCCCACTGCGGTGATGATCGGACTCGTTTACACCTACCTGCCGTTCATGATTCTGCCGATCTTCACCAGCGCGGAAAAAATCGATAACGCCTACATCGAAGCCTCGCTCGACCTCGGCGCCGGGCCCTGGCGCACATTGTCCAACGTCATCATTCCCCTTACCAAGCCCGGCATCTTCGCCGGCGTGCTCCTCGTTT
This sequence comes from Verrucomicrobiota bacterium, assembly GCA_043743635.1. Lineage (GTDB taxonomy): Bacteria > Verrucomicrobiota > Verrucomicrobiia > Opitutales > Opitutaceae > JADKHC01. The sequence goes on from JAYTWC010000165.1 coordinate 4,483, forward strand.
TCGTACCATCGATTGGCATGTTCGCCGTCACCGACCTGATGGGCGGCGCCCGCGTTCCGATGATCGGCAACGTCATCCAAAACCAATTCGGTCAGGCCCGCGACTGGCCCTTCGGCGCCGCACTCGGCATCACGTTCCTCGTGCTATTCGTGATCGCATTTTGGTTCTTGCACGATCGCGGAGAGGAACGACGTTGATAAATCCCGCCACAATTTGTGTCGTAGAATGAACAGACCGAGATGAGCGAACCGATTTCCCAATTAGAGTGGCCCTTCCACTCCCCTTCAAAGCCGCCCCTTCCGGCCCACACCGCGCCCATGTCGATGGAAACGATGGTCGAACTACGCGGCGTCACCAAACGCTTCGGCACCATGACCGCCGTCGACGCCGTCGATCTTCAGATCCGCAAGGGTGAATTTCTCACCCTGCTTGGGCCTTCCGGTTGCGGCAAAACCACCATCCTGCGCATGCTCGGCGGCTTCGAAGTGCCGACCTCCGGCCAGATTCTCCTCGAAGGCAAAGATGTTTCCGGCGTTCCTCCCTACCGGCGCAACGTCAACCAAGTCTTCCAAAGCTACGCGATTTTCCCACACCTCTCCGTCGCCGACAACATCGCCTTCGGCCTAAAAATGCGCCACGTCCCGCGCGCCGAACGCGAACAACGCGTTAACGAAGCCCTTGATTTAGTCTCATTAAAAGGTTTCGGTAAACGCAAACCCCACGAACTCTCCGGCGGCCAGCGCCAGCGGGTCGCTTTTGCCCGCGCCCTCGTCTGCCAGCCGAAAGTTCTCCTGCTCGACGAACCGTTTTCCGCCCTCGACGCCAAACTCCGCCACTCCATGCAGCTCGAGGTCAAACACCTCCAGCGCCAGCTCGGCATCACCTTCGTTTTTGTCACCCACGATCAGGAGGAAGCGCTGATCATGTCCGACCGCATCGCCGTCATCAACCGCGGCAAAATCGACCAACTCGGCGACGCCACCGACATCTACCACACGCCCGCCAGCGCCTTCACCGCAAATTTCATCGGCGAAGCCAACCTGCTCTCCGCCGACATCGTGCAACGCAACGGCTCCTCCGCCCAAGTGCGCCTCGCCGAAGACGTCGAACTCACCGTGCGTTCCGCTGCGATCAAGGAAGGCTCCGCACAAGCGCTGCTCTCCGTGCGACCCGAAAAAATCTACATCACCCGAAACAAACCCATGAAGGAAAATGCCTTCAAGGCCGTGATCGAAGAAGAAGTTTTTCGCGGTGCGATGGATGAACTTCGCCTCCGTGTCGCCGGCAAACTCGAACTCATGGCGATGGTGGCCAACGAAAGCGCCCACGAACGCGCCTGGCACAAAGGCGACGTCGTCTACTGCGCCATCCACACCGACGACGTCGTCGTGGTCGAGCAGCGATAAGTCTCCTGATCAGCAGAAGACAATTTCCCATAACAATTCCGCGACGCTTCGGTACGTTCCTAAGGTTATCCGTGAACACCGCGCAAAGAGCAATTCCAGCTCTTGCCCTTTCGCAGCCTCCTCACAGGCTATGGATTCTTCATGTTTCCAATCCCTGACCGCTGTTGGTTGTGGCTAGCCGCCACCCTTTACCTTGCCGGATTCATCCTCGGAACCGTGGCTCTCGTGCGCGAGCGCCGACATTCGCGTCTGCGGATGTATTTCCTGATCCTCATTGGCTTCCTGATCCAAACCGTTGGCCTCTACCTCCGCGGTCAGGCTGTCCATGGCTGCCCGATCACCAACGCCTTCGAACTCCTCCAATTCACCGCTTGGTCAGCCACCTCGCTCTACCTCGTCATCGGGCCCACGTTCCGCCTCAGCCTCCTCGGCTACTTCACGGCGTGCCTATCGGCCTCGTTAACGTTGGTCTCGCTCCTCGTTCCTGCCTGGGACTCCGTCCTTCGCATCAATAATTTTGGCAACAGCCACTGGATCGAGTTTCACGCCGCCCTCGCGATGTTCAGTTACGGCGTCTTCGGTTTGCTCGCCCTGACGTCGATCATGTACTTGCTGCAATTTTTCAGTCTCAAACGCCATCACCTGCGCGGCTTTTTCTCCTTTCTCCCCTCGATCGTCGATCTCGACCACATCAGTTACCGCCTGCTCATCGCTGGCGTTGTGCTGATGACCGCGGCTCTTTCGGTTGGTTATGTTCACTGGATTCGCGATCTCGAACGCGTCCATTCATTCAAAATTATACTCACCGGTTCAATCTGGGCCGCCTACACACTCGCCCTTCTCCTGCGCTGGCGCGGCATCCTGATCACCAAACGTCTCGCGTGGTCATGCATCGTCCTCTTCATGGCCGCACTTCTTTCCTTCAGCGCCATCGAATCGAGCCGCAAAGCGCCCGCCATCGCCCCCGCCGCCAGCCAGCCATGAGCGAACCTTCTTCTCCGACGCTTTTCGCGCTGGGCGCGAGTCATCACACCACGCCCATCGAGCTGCGTGAAAAACTCGCTCTCACTAAAGACAAAATGGACGTATTTTGCGCGCACCTAAACCAACTCCCAGGCCTACGCGAATACGCCGTGCTCAACACCTGCAACCGCGTCGAATTCTACGGCCTCGCCAACTCCTCCGAAACCGTCGCCAACCTCCAACGCGAGTTCTGTGCCTTCCAGGGCTTTTCCGACGCCGAGTTTAACGCCATCCGCCAGCACGCCCTCAACCGCGAAGCAATCCAGCATCTCCTCGAGGTCTCCTCCGGGCTCGACTCGCAGATGCTCGGCGAAACTGAAATCCTCGGTCAGGTGAAGGATGCCTACGCCGCCGCCCTCACCCGCCGCAGCACCGGCCCAGTCCTGAATCGCGTTTTCCAAAAAACCTTTCAATACGCCAAACACGTCCGCACCCACACCGCCATCACCGAGGGCCAGATCAGCGTGGCCAACGTCGCCGTCGATCTCGCGACAAAAATCTTCGGCGAACTCGCCAGCGC
>JAYTWC010000166.1:0-1675 GCA_043743635.1 Verrucomicrobiota bacterium
TCCACGCATTTTGAGGTAGAACCAGCCGGTAAGGGCAAGAGCGATAACAAGGAGGATGCAGGCCGCGCCGGCCAGCAGGCGCAGGCGTTTGGCGGTGACAGGTTTCATTAACCGCTGGTGTTACACCGCCGTGGGTGAAGCGGCCAGAGATTTTTCAATGAGGCGCGAACGTTGGCGGATCTTGTTGTGCTGTTTCGAGGCATGGGGTAAATGAAACGGTTTGATGTGTGCACAATTTTCACCTGAAGAAGACGCGATGTTTGAGAAGATCGGTGCTGCCGTGTTCAGGCGGTTGCGGAAAACGAAGAATCCGGCGGATCTGCTCTCGGTGATCGCGAGTGCGCACAAGGAGTTTGATCGCGCCTACGCCACGGCGCCGTTGGCAGCGCGGGAAACGGTGGCTTGCCGGGCAGGTTGTGGCACCTGTTGTCGTGTGCCTGTGGGTGTGCTGGCGCACGAGGTTTTGATCGCGGCGCGCTTTGTGCAGACGCATTTTTCGCCGGTGGAGCTTGAGGCTTTAATCGAGCGGGCGGCGGTGCATCGTGCGGCGGTGGCCGGGCGGTCGAATTTGGAAAGGACATTGATGAAGCCGCCTTGTGTGTTGTTGCGTGACGAGAGCTGCTCGATTTATGAGGCGCGGCCCGAGGCGTGTCGTTCGCATCACAGCAACAATCTTGAAGCGTGCCGAACCAATCTCGAAAATGGCCGCGAGGATATCGATGTTTATATTCCCGGTGTGCGCGGTCGGATGTTTGCGGTGATGCTGGCGATTGATCAGGCGGTGGCGGAAGCCGGATTTGATGGTCAAGCCTATGACTTTGGTTCGGCTTTACACGAGGCGCTGACGAATAGTTTGTGCGCAGTCCGCTGGATTCAGCGGCAATCGGCTTTTCCTGATTCGTGTCGTGAGGCTAACGAGCCGGGCGACGATGATTCGGGCGTGATGCGCGCCGAGGGGTATTTTCAGTAATCGTTTTCACTCCAAGCGCGAGGCGAAGGTCGGGATGAACTGCGGTGCAGGTGGCTGCCCAGATGACCCGCCAAACGAAGATGGGAACGCATTGGCGAGGCTGAGGCGTTGGTAAGAAAGAGGGGAGTTGGTTCGGCGTGCCCGGAGCCCGGAGAGCGTTTCATTTCGAGCGCGGCCTCCGGGCGAAATTGGGAATCAGCTCTTAAGCGCTTGTTGCACGGACGTGGTAAGTGGCGTAGTGGGACGGCCGGTGAGTTTGCTTAACTGGTGGTTTTGGTCGAAGAGCGCGCCCTGAGAAGCATCCACGTCCCAGCTCGCGAGTCCAGCGGCAAGCGCGGGAGGCAAGCCAATCTTTAGCAAGATGCCGCAGTACTCGGCTTCCGGCAGATTGTGGTAGGGGATATTCTTGCCAGATTGACGTGAGATTTCTTCGGCGAGTTCGGACAACGTATAGGCGGTGTCGCCCGCGAGTTCGTAGGTTTGGCCGACCTTGGCGGTACCGGTAAGAGCAGCCACGGCGGCGGCGGCGTAGTCGGCGCGTGCGGCCGAGGCGATGCGACCGTTACCCGCGCTGCCGATGAAGGCGCCATTCGCCAGTGCGGGGCCGATCGAGGCCGTGTAGTTTTCGGTGTACCAGCCATTGCGCAAAATAACGAACGGAACGCCAGAGGCTTTGACGGCTTTCTCGGTTTCCATGTGTTCGGG
>JAYTWC010000167.1:0-1517 GCA_043743635.1 Verrucomicrobiota bacterium
AAGGCGAAGGTGGAGTTTCATAGTGTGATTTTGCTAATTTTGGTTGCTCGGGGTACCATCGGACTACCATACCGGCAATCCGACAAATTACGAATTCTCTCCATGAAGACATTCTCCATCGCAATCGGGTCCGACCACGCCGGTTTTAAATATAAAGAAAGCATCAAAAAAATGCTTCTGGCCGAAGGCCACACCGTGCGGGATTTCGGCACCTACAACGACACCGCCTGCGATTACCCCGATTTCATCCGCCCCACCGCCGAAGCCGTCGCACGGGGCGAATTCGAACGCGGCATCGTTCTCGGCGGCTCGGGCAACGGAGAAGCCATCGTCGCCAACCGCGTCAAAGGCGTACGCTGCGGGCTCTGCTGGAACGAACAAGTCGCCATCTGGAATCGTTCTCACAACGACGGCAACGTGCTCTCGCTCGGCGAACGCACCGTGACCGAAACTGAGGCGTTACAGATCGTGAAAACCTGGCTCGCCACAGCCTTCGAAGGTGGCCGCCACCTCGCGCGCATCAACAAGATCGATGCGAAGTGAGCTACGCCTAAAAATCCTTTCATTTTTCCTCCAAGGCACCGGTTCCAATCGGTGCCTTTTTTTTCGCCCAACAACCGCCTCTCATTAAAAACTCAAACCTGGGCTTGCCACTATGGTTTTGCCGACCACAGACATTCGGGTTTGACCCATTGGACTTGGTTCGTTGGATCGCACCTCCGGCCATTGGCGCAGCCGCACCAAGGAAAAACGCTCCATTGGCGGTTTTTCTATGAGCGGATATTAACAATTCCGGAAAACGTCCGGTTTTACCGCACCTGCAGCGTGTCGCCTTCGTAGGCCAAGCCGAGGGACGGAATCACGACGGCTTTGCGCGTGCCCTCTTTTTTCACGGTCCCTGCCTGCCAGGCGTCGTAGCCGGCGGCTTTAGCGGCTTCGAGCACGTGCTCGGCCAGCTCGGGTGCCACGTAGGCGGCAAAACCAATCCCTTGATTGAAGGTCGCATACATTTCGCGCTTCGATATTGGTCCGGCTTTTTCCAAGAACTGAAACAGCGCCGGCTCCTGACGCACGTTCGTGATTTCGTACACGAATGGCTCTTCCAACCGCATCAGTTTGCGCCAGCCGTGGCCGGTCACGTGCGCAACGTAGTTGAGCTTCAGGCCACGCTGCTGACACTCGCGGACAAACTCGACGTAGATCACCGACGGCGCGAGCAACGCCTCACCGTAGGTGCGCGGGTCGCCGAAACCAATCGGTGTCTGATAACCTTGCGGCAACTGGTCGGCGATCTTGCGGCAGAGCGTAAGGCCGTTGGTCTGCACGCCGGACGAAGCCAAAAAGATAATCGCGTCGCCTTCCTTCACGTCGCCCGTGATGCGGAGGTTTTTCGGCGAGAGCTTTCCGACGGCCGAGCCCGCCAGCACAATCGTATCCGGATTCACGATACCGCGCAGCGTCGGCGTTTCGCCACCGCCCCAGACCGCACCGGCCTGTTTACAGCCTTCAGCAAAACC
>JAYTWC010000168.1:0-2846 GCA_043743635.1 Verrucomicrobiota bacterium
CGAGACTGGCGGTGTGCGGCTGGTTGCGGTCATCGCTTTTGATGCAGATAATACGCTCAGTGTCGGGCGCAGCTTGCCGGTAACGGGTGGATATAAGGCGCTCACAGCGACTCATTCGCAGGCGCATCTATTTGAGCGTGAAGTATGGGAGCAACACGGTCTGGTTCCAGAAGGACACCCGTGGCTTAAGCCGGTCCGCAAAGGAAACACCGCTGGAAATGCCCCAGCCGTTGGAAGTTTTTTCCGCGTAGATGGCAGTGAGATCCACGAAGTGGCCGTCGGGCCGGTTCACGCTGGAATCATTGAACCGGGGCACTTCCGTTTTCAATGTGCGGGCGAGGATGTGCTGCATCTGGAGATCGCGCTTGGTTATCAACATCGCGGCATGGAAGATGTGCTGCCGGGCGGTCCGCATCGTGCGACTATGAGTCAGATGGAAACGGTGGCAGGCGACACAACCATTGGCCATGCGACGGCCTACGCGACAGTCATGGAGACGCTCGCCGGGACCGAGGCACCGCTGCGGGCGCAATGGCTGCGAGCGGTTGCGCTCGAATTGGAACGGCTGGCTAATCATACCGGTGATATTGGCGCGCTAGCGAATGACGTGGCGTTTCTGCCAACCTCATCGGCATGCGGAAAAATTCGTGGCGATTTTCTTAACCTCACTGCGCTGGTTTGCGGCAATCGTTTTGGACGAGGATTGGTGCGCCCGGGTGGATGTCGCCACGATTTGGATACGGTGCGCATTGGCAGGCTGGCCGAGCGGTTGATGAGTGCGCTGGCGGAGGTCGAGCAGGCGTCAAATTGGTTTTGGGATTCCGCTTCGGTGCGGACTCGTTTTGAAAATGTCGGCACCGTGCATGCGAGTCAGGCCAGGGCGATAGGGCTGGTAGGCCCGGCTGCACGGGCGTGCGGTCTCGTGCGCGACGTGCGCTTCGATCATCCGGCGGGGTGGCATCGCTTCGCACAGTTGCCGGTGGCAGTTTGGCCGGGTGGTGATGTGTTTGCCCGGGCGCGGGTGCGTTGGCTGGAAATTCAACGTTCAGGCCAGTTCTTGAAGGAGCAGCTTGCGGCTCCGCCTGAAGGCGGTGTTCGCGATGGGGTGATGCCGCCGTCTGCATCGGACACGCTCGCCGTGGCGCTGGTCGAGGGCTGGCGGGGTGAAATATGCCATGTTGCGCTGACGGATGAGGCCGGGCGTTTTCGTCGGTACAAGATTACCGATCCGTCTTTCCACAACTGGACGGGGCTGGCGCTGGCGCTGCGTGGAACGGCGATCTCAGATTTCCCGATCTGCAACAAGAGTTTCAATCTTTCATATTGCGGGTTCGATTTGTGAACCCGAACTGATCACCATGTTTGTCTTTGATTCCATCACGCATCGATTGAAACGCGGCTGTGAGACGATGGCTTATCCGAAGGGTCCGGCGCCAGCGCTGCCTGATCGTCACGGAGGAGCGTTGCGGCTTGATGTTTCCAAGTGTGACGAGGGCTGTCGTGAGTGCGTGCCGGTGTGTCCGACTGTGGCGATCACACGGGCCGAAGGGCGGGCTGTGGCGCTTGATCTGGGTCGGTGTATTTTTTGCGCGAAATGCATCGAAGCGTGTCCATCGAAGGCGATTGTGCAGACCGGCGACCATCGCATGGCGGTGCGCACGCGTGAGGATCTCTCGCTCGGTGATCGGGCAAAAGAAGAGGTACGGCTGGCGGTGGCGCTCGATGAGAAGCTGCGAAGTCTTTTTGGGCGTTCGCTGCGGTTGCGTCAGGTGAGTGCGGGCGGATGTAATGCCTGTGAGGCCGATATCAATGTGTTGGGCACGATTGGTTGGGATCTGAGCCGGTTTGGTATACAGTTCGTAGCGTCGCCACGGCATGCCGATGGGTTGCTGATTACCGGACCTGTTTCAAAAAACATGGAGCTGGCGCTGAAGAAAACATGGGACGCGGTTCCGGAGCCGAAGATCGTTATTGCGGTGGGTGCGTGTGCGATCTCAGGCGGTCCGTTTGTCGGACACGATCAGGTGCGGAATGGTGCTGACGCGGTGGTTCCGGTTGATCTTTTCATTCCTGGTTGTCCTCCGCACCCGCTTACAATTCTTGACGGACTGCTGCGTCTGCTCGGGCGGTTAGAGGAAACGCCAGGTGCCCGACGCGGTTGATACGGCTGAACTTTAACCGAGGACGCCCTTAATTGCGCGGGCGAGGTCGCCGAGGCGGAAAGGTTTTGAGAGATAACCGACGAAGCCCATTTCCATGTATTGGTGGGCCATTTCATCGCTGTCGTAACCGCTGCAAACGATGGCGCGTACTTCGGGGTCGATCTTCTTGAGCGTGCGGAAAGTGTCTTCGCCGCCCATGCCGCCGATGACGGTGAGGTCGAGTATAACCAAATCGTAGGGACGACCAACTTTAAGGTAGCGGTTGTAGAGCGTGATGGCGTCCTCGCCGTTGCGGGCGACGTCGTACTTATAGTCGAGGCTGGCGAGCATGCCGGACGCGAGGCGGGAAATATCCGGGTCGTCATCCATCAGCAGTACGCGGCCAGTGCCGGTGCGGAGGATCGGAGTGCGGCGGGCTGCGGTTTCGGCCGGTTTGTCGGCTTCAGGTAAAAGGACGGTGAAGGTGGTCCCCACGCCGAGTTTGGAAGCGACCTTGATGTAGCCACCGTGTTTGCGCACGATGTTGCGCACGGTGGAGAGACCGAGTCCGGTGCCGTGTTTTTTGGTGGTGAAGAACTGTTCGAAGATTTTTTCCAGGTTCTCGTGAGCGATGCCGGCACCGTTATCCTTGATTTCGATGGCGACGTAGTTGCCGGCGGGCAGGGGCTGGAGTTCGCCTTCGGC
>JAYTWC010000169.1:0-2008 GCA_043743635.1 Verrucomicrobiota bacterium
CGCTTATAGTTTTTTGCGTAACTCTTCGGCAGTGCTCCGTGCTGCTTCACGTAACGGCATTTCGCCAAAAACCGCGGCAAATATAAAAGCCCCGTCGCCGCGTGCGGCAAATACGGCGAGGGCAAACACGTGAGCACTTCGCCCGTCGAACCAGGAATGGGTTTTGAAAGCATTTTATGGCAAATTCGAAAAGCGGACGACTACTGCGTAACTCTGGTGGTCGTCCGACCCGGGGGCGGATTCAGGTTCTGCAGCCAGAAGCCGCCGTAGTTTTTGTAAGCTTCGAGCCCGCGCGGTGTGAGCGTGGCGGAAATTTTGCTCGTGGCTTCCTGGGAGAGTTCGGCCAGCTGGGCGGTGCGTTGTTCTGGCGAGAGCGTGGTGTCGCGGCGAAGCGCCTGCGCTCGTTTCTGAACGTCTGTCTGGATATCGACGACCTGAACAGCGGCCGAAGCTGGCAGTTCGAGACGGGCAACAAGCCGGTTAGTCATTTGATATTTTGGATCTGTTGCTTGATTCAGCTCGGCGTAGCGCTCCGGACTCAGTTGCGTTTGCAAACTGGCCAAAACCGCTTCGCGCATCTTTGTGACCTGATCGGGATTGGTCGGGCCGCTGTTGGTGATCGAGCCATATTGGGCTTCGGCCGCGCGCGTGGCTTGAAACAGGGCGCGAAATTCGCTCTCGGTGGGTTTGAAAATCGAGAGCTGCGAACGGAGCGTGCTCGCCGTGCTACTGGAGCGCAGTTCGTAGTTTTCGAGTTCCTGGGGCGTCAGCAAGGCGGCCAGATCGGTGCGTTGTTCCTTTTCAAGTAGCGCGATTTTTTCGCGATCCTCCTGCAACATCACGCCATTGGCCTTGGAATAGATGTCGCTCCGCAACTCTCCGTAGTCGGACATGATCGCCTGCATCTGTTCGATTTTGTCGGGCGGCAGATCACCAAACTGGCGGCGCTGCCAGGCCAGACGTTCATCGCTGTTTGCCATACCGTCAGGGCCGAGCAGTGCTTTCATCTCGTTCCGCTCCTCCTTGCTCACGTCGCGTAACGCAGACATTAACTTCGCGTCGAAGCCAAAACCGCTGCGCTGCCAATAAGGCGTTTCGTCTTGTTTCGCGAGCAGTGCCTTGCGCTGGGCGGAATACTTTTCGTCAACCAACGAGGAGATAACCGCGCGCACCACGGCCGGCGGAAACCCCGCCGCGCGCAAACGCTCGGCGAACGTTTTGATATCTCCAACTTGGAGATTGCTCCAGGTTTTGGCATCGACGCCAGTGATGGCAACGGCATCGGAAGTGCCTTTGGCTGCATCGCTGGCTTTTCGGTCAGCCCCTTGGACGGAACTCATTTGCAGAGACGTCTGGGAATGGCCCGCATGGGAGCGGATAAACAGGATGGCTAAAGCGGCATTGGCCGCGATCGACAGGGCGAGTATTAACGCGAGAGGTTTCATGTGGGGTGCGTGCGCTTAACAGACTGAAAGACCACTGGATCCCGACCAAGGTTACAAACTTCTGGAGGCCAGACAGTCAGCTGATCCCAAACTGGTCAAAAAATGGTCCTGAGTGCGAGCCTGAAACTTTTTACTGATACGCGCTGCTCGTTTGACCTGCATCAAGGCCATCGCTCGATTACGTCGCTATACTGCCACCCATGAGCGAATCCATTCACGGTCACGAAGTCATTGGTATGATGAACGAATCCGGCACAACCTACACGGTTGAGTCGCTCCGCAACGCCATCATCGGACGCTTCGGTGCCGCCGCCCGCTTTCACACCTGCTCAGCGGACAATCTCACGCCGCAAGGCCTGATCGATTTTCTCGCGTCGAAGGGCAAGTTCGCGCCCGTCGACGGCGGCTTCGTCTTCGGCCAAGGCCAAGCCTGCGGGCACGATCACTAAAGCGCGCCCGCCTTCGAGCACTCGCCCTTTGCTCAACCGAGCGGATGCGGCTGGCCCGTGCAGGCCAGCACCGAACGCCATTGAGCGCCGTTCGGGTCAACCCGCTTTTTCTCC
>JAYTWC010000170.1:0-6306 GCA_043743635.1 Verrucomicrobiota bacterium
TTCTGCGCGAAGGGCACGGCGTTCGCGTTCGACACTGCGGCGTTGTTGGGCGACGGCGTGGGCACCGGCGACCAACATCCAGTAAACAGGTACAGCGAAGCGTGCGCGGTCAAAAAACCGGAACCAGGCGAAACGTACAGGATCGAAAGGAGGCGGTCGGTCGGAGGGATCGCGATTCTCGCCGGGTGGAGGTTCGGGTGGTTTCTGACGGTTTTCAATTCTGGGGCCGCCATGATGAGGAAAGAGAAACTCACGATGCAATGAGAGGGACCACATGGTTGTTTCAATCAGCGCCACCACGAGGATGCAGGCCACAAGATGGGCCGGTACTGCCCAGCGCCAGGACTTCGGAGTGATGGGCATCCGGTGTGCGAGCATCAGCACGATCGGGCTGAAAATAATCCATGGACCCCAATCGAGGAGGGCAAGCGTGAGAGCGGTCGACCAGGGCAGGAAACCGAGTGCAGAAACTTGAAGCGCAAAGACTACGCTGACACCGAACCAAAACAAGGCGAGTAACGCAAAACGAGTGATGAGCGAAAGCCGTTTGCCGGTGGCTTCAGGAAGGGGTTCGGCTTCGCGTTGCATGATTGATTGCGGCGAGATTGGAGGTTGGGTGACGTCGAGACGAATATAAATCCAGGTCGGTTATTCGTAGCGCAGCGCTTCGATCGGATCGAGCTGGGCAGCTTTTTTTGCAGGATAAAAGCCAAAGAAGATTCCGATGACCGCGCTGAAGATGAAAGCTCCGCCCACGGCGTAACCGGGCGTGAGCGTGGGCCAGTGGAGGCGTGCGGCGATGATGGCGGAGGTGAGGAAACCAATGCCGATACCAATGAGACCGCCAACCAAACTGAGCAGCACGGCCTCGAGGAGAAACTGGCGTTGGATGTCGCGCTTACGCGCACCGACGGCGAGGCGGATGCCGATCTCGCGCGTGCGTTCGGTTACGGAAACGAGCATGATGTTCATGATGCCGATGCCGCCGACGAGAAGTGAAACGCCTGCGATCGCGCCGAGCAGGCCGGTCATGACTTTGGACGTCGAAGTGGCGAACTCGGTGATCTCCTGTTGTGTGCGCACCATGAAATCGTCGTCGCGACCGGCCGGAATGCGATGGCGTTGACGGAGCAGATCGGAAATGTCGCTGGTGACTTGTTTGATCTGGTCGGGCGAGGCGGCGCTGAAGTTGACGGCTCGAAGAAAGTTTTGTCCGAAGAGCCGGCGCATTGCGGTCGTGTAGGGCACGAGGACGGTGTCGTCCTGATCTTGGCCCATCATGTTGGTTCCTTTGGCGGAGAGAAGTCCGACCACGGTGAACGGCGTGCCCTGAATGCGGATGGTGGCGCCGATGGGATTGCTGTCCTCGAAGAGTTTCTTGGCGGTGGTTTGGCCAAGGACGGCGACGCGGGAGGCGGAGCGGATGTCTGGTTCGGTGATAAATTCACCCTCGGCGAGCGGCCAGGCGCGCAGGTCGAGGAATTCCTGGCTGACGCCGAGAACGGAGGCGTTCCAGTTCAAGTTGCCAGCGACAAGTTGGGCGTTGCCGCGAACGTCGGGGCTCATGTAAACGACGCCGTCGATCTCTTTGCGGATCGCCAGTGCATCGTCGAGCGTGAGCGTGGGAGCGCCGGACATGCCGGTGCGGACGCCTCCTGTGCTCATGTTCCCGGCCATGACCATGACGACGTTTTGGCCAAGGCTGGCGACCTGTTGTTCAACCTGCACGCGAGCGCCGACGCCGATGCTGACCATGGCGATCACGGCGGCGACGCCGATGATGATGCCCAGCATGGTGAGGAGCGTGCGCATGATGTTTCGCCGGAGGGCGCGCAACGAAACACGGAAAAGAGCTAAAAGTTGTTTCATGGCGAAACGATCGCATCGGCGAGGTTGGCGGCGCTTTCAGCTTGGTTGAGTTTTTCGATTTCGACGGTGGCAATGAACCGGTTGGCCACGGGTTTGTCGGAGACAATGCGGCCGTCGCGCATGACGACCGTGCGGCGCGTGTAGTTGGCGATATCGAGCTCGTGGGTGACCATGACGATGGTCATGCCGGCGAAGTTGAGCTGTTGAAACACGCCCATGATTTCGATGCTGGTGCGGGTATCGAGGTTGCCGGTGGGCTCGTCTGCGAGCAAGAGCGCGGGATCGAGCACGAGGGCTCTGGCGATGGCGACACGTTGCTGTTGTCCGCCCGAGAGCTGGCTGGGCACGTGGTCGAGCCGCTCGCCGAGGCCGACTTGGGTGAGGGCGCGTTTGGCGCGGGTGCGGGTGTCGCGGCTTGAATGGGCCGGGTGCGTGTAGAGCATCGGCAGCTCAACGTTCTCCAAGGCGGTGGTTCGGTTGAGGAGGTTAAAACCTTGGAAGACGAAACCGATTTTTCGGTTGCGGATGGCGGCAAGGGCGTCGGCATCGAGGGCGGAGACGTCGGTGCCGTCGAGGCGGAACGTGCCGCGTGTCGGTCGGTCGAGGCAACCGAGCATGTTCATGAGGGTGGATTTGCCGGAGCCGCTGGCGCCCATGATGGCGACAAATTCGCCGGGTTCGACGCGGAGTCCGATGCCGCGCACGGCGTGGACCGGAGTGGCACCGGGATAAATGCGGTGGAGGTCGTTGAGTTCGATGACGGGTTGCATGGCGAATTCCGTTCAACGAGGCGGCGGGCCGCCGCCGGGCGGACGTTGTGGGGCAAAAGGATTGGTTGTGGTGGCGGCGGACGCGGCTGTTGCTGCGGCTTGAGCCGTGAGTGTGGCGGTGACGACGTACGCGCCCTCGTTCGCGCCGGAAACGATCTCGGTCCATGCACTGTCGCTGAGGCCGGTGACTACGGAAGTGGCAACGAGATCGCCGGTGGCGCGGCCGGAGACGTCGGGGGCGGTGGCGAGTAGGTAGATGGTTTTGGTTGGCGGTTGGGTTGAGTTACTGGACGGTGTTTTCGGCGGTGTTGGTGGTTCGTCGCCAGCGGCGAAACGGGCGCGCATGGTTTCGTTCATGGTTTTCTTCTCACTGGCATCGAGCTTGCCGTCACCGTTTTTGTCGAAGTCGGCGAGGATGCGCTGGCGAATTTCGGCGGGCATGTCGTCGAGCGAGGGCTCGGGCGGTTTGCCGGACGGTGGAGAGGCGGAGGAGTCGGCGGTGATAACTAGTTCGGCTTTGCGAACGATGGTGTTATCGGGAGCTTTGAAGCGGAGGGCGGCGTTGGCGATGCGCAGGACGTTGGTACGGCGTGCGGTGAAGATAGTGACGTTGGCGGTCATGCCGGGCCGCAGTTTGAGATCGGAATTGTCGACGGTGATAATGGTCGGGTAGGTGACGACGTTGTTGGCGGTGGTCGAGTTATTGCGGACCTCGCGGACGATGCCTTCAAACGTGCGGCCGGTGAAGGCGTCGACGGTGAATTTTACGCTCTGGCCTGCGGCGACGCCGCCGATATCGGCTTCGGAAATGTTGGCGGTGATCTGCATTTGGCGCAGGTCCTGGGCGAGCTTGTAGAGTGTCGGCGCGGTCATGGCGGATTGCACGGTCTGACCGACGTCGACCGAGCGGGAGAGTACGACGCCGTCGATGGGCGAGGTGATTTTGCAGTGATCGACGTCGAGACGCGCGCTGTTGACGGCAGCCTCGGCCTTTTTGGTGCTTGCTTCTTGTTGGTGAAGTTCGGCGTTGGCCGTGTCGTTGTCAGATTGGGCAACGAGATGTTTTTCGAGGAGTTCGGCGGAGCGGCGGGCGTTGAGTTGTTTCAGTTCCAGCGTGGCCTTGGCGCTGAGCAGATCGGCGTCGGCTTGGACGAGGCGCGCTTGGTAACTGGTTGGATCGATCTCGGCGATGAGCTGGTCCTGTTTAACGGAGGCGTTGTAATCGACGTAGAGCTTGATGATTTTGCCCGAAACTTGGGCGCCGACGTCGACGGTGGTGATCGCGCTGAGCGAGCCGCTGCCGGTGACGTTTTGGGAAACATCGCCACGTTGAATGGCGGCGGCGCGAAATTGCGACCTTGTGCTGGTGGTTGCCCGACTGCGTTGCCACCCGACGAATGCGGCCGAGCTGAGCGTGACAACGAGGAGCCAGGGAAAGATGCGTTTTAGAATCACGTGGCGACCGTCTCGCCCATTCAACGCGGGCTCAACGAAACAGGGATGAAGCGTGGTGATCTAGGGATGAAGCGGGCTTTCCCTGCATATTATTACCTTTGAAAATGGCGACACGGGCTGATTGCTGTGCATTATAAACGTCAGCACCCGTTAGATTAGGCTCGGCAAGCGTTGCAGGATTTGGGATTCGTTTAATCTTACCCGTAACATTACGCATATGGCCCTTTGGGAATACAAAGTCATCACCAGCGGTTTGCACGGCTTCGCATCGCCGTCGCTGCTGGAGGCGCATCTCAACGCACTCGGTAAAGACGAGTGGGAGATCATCAACTTCCAGACCCTGCCCAACAATCCTCTCGCTTTTAACGGCCTCGCACGTCGCACCACGACGCGCGATTGGGCTCCGCCAGAAGCAGTGGTTGTGACGGCACCTAAACCAATGGCTTGGGATCAACCTCCCTCGCATGCGCCCGCTTCAAAGTCGGCCCCGGTCGTCGAGGAGAAACCCGAACTCGCTCCTGCCTTGGTCGAGGCCGAAGCGCCGAAATCCAAGGTCGAGGACACCAAGCTTCGCACCGTGCGCGACACCGAGCGCGACCTCGATCCCGACGCGCCCGAAGAAGAGGAAGATTGGGATAAGTGGGAAGAGTCGCAGGAAGAGCTCCCTACTTTCTTCGAGGCAATCAAGCCGCACCTTCGACGTAACCAACGCGGACCGGGAATGTCTGTGGCGCTCGATTATCTCGCCAAACGCTGGGACCAAAAAGAGTCCGACATCGCCGGCGCGCTTAAAGAATGTGGCTTTACGCTGCCCGAGACTGAAGAGGCCGATCCCGATTATTTCGAATTCGAGGGCGACCTCTATTGGGTTAACCGCAACAATCGCGGACAATTTTTCCTCAACACCCGCGAGAAACCGCGTCCGACCTTCCGTATTGCTCCGGTGACAAAGCTTGATCCTAACGATCCTGCTGCCGCCGAACTCGTGGCCGAACGCGCTGCGGAGAAAGCCGAAATCGAGAAACGTAACACCGAGCGCACCGAACGCGTTGCCGCCCAAGCCGCTGCTGCTGCTGCAAAAGCGGCTGCACGCGAACTGGCTCAGGTTGCTGCGCGTGAACGTTCGCTGGCTGCAACGGCTGAAGCGGGCGCAGCGGCGGTTTCGGAGGCAGCTGCTGAAGGTGCTCCGGTTCCTTCCGTAGACGCCGCTTCGACCTCGGGTCCGGTTGAACCACTGCCGACTGGTTCGGCCTTGCTCGATAAGATTCGCCCACTCATGCGCCGCAACCGTCGCGGTCCGGGTTACTCTGGCAGTGTGGTTTTCCTGGCTCGAGCCTTGAAGCTCAGTGAAGCTGATTTCGTCGTCGCGCTTGCCGGTCTCAATCTCAACGTTCCCGCCAGTCATTCTGACAAGCCGGTGTACGTTGAAATCGATGGCGGCGAATATTGGGTAAACAAAGACAGCCGCGGTGGTATTTGGATCAACGGCCAGGAAAAACGTGGCGGTACTTCGAAGTCTGCCACGCCGGCCGAGGCGTCCGCCGAAACTCCGTCTGCTGAAACCTCGACCGTCACAGAAATCTCGCCTGAAGGCTCGGTTGTTATCGAGTCGTCGGTTGATGCCCCTGCTGTTGCACCGGCGATCTCGAGCGAATCGGGTGCAGATGTGTCACCGGTTCCGATGGCTGAAGCCATTCAAAACAACGAAAGTCCGTCCGAACAGCCCAAAGGCGAAAAGGTTGTCCCATCTGATCCCGATGCGGTTTCATCTGAACCGGTTGGCTCGATCGACAGCATGACCGCTGAGGAATCAGACGACGACGAACCTGAGCAGAATGCTGCTGCAGCGGGTACGGATGACAAACCAGCGAAAGCCGCCAAAAAATCTTCGCGTCCGCGCGCTCCGCGCAGGCCGAAGAAAACGAAAGAGTAATGTTCGCGTGACGCCGGGCGAGCGCATTGCAGCCAAGCCCGGCCGTCACCCCTGTTGTCCGCTATGCTGGCCATCCACGGTCTCACCAAAGTGTTTTCATCGCCTGATCGGCGGCGAACCGTGGTCGTTAACGTGGCGAAGTTCACGCTCGGTGCCGGTGAGCAACTTGCGCTGCGCGGTGAAAGTGGCTCCGGGAAAACGACGTTCCTTCATTTGATTGCTGGGATTCTCGCCGCTGATTCTGGTTTTATCCATGTCGACGGAGTTGATATGGCGGCA
>JAYTWC010000171.1:0-4034 GCA_043743635.1 Verrucomicrobiota bacterium
CTGGCAAACCTGGCTCGACCAAAACGAAAGAATCGGCGCCATCTTCAACGTACGCGTCCGCACCGCCGACCTCGAGATGCAGCATTCGCTCGTCGCCACCGAACACCAACAAATCGACTGGGGCCTCTCCGCGCGCACCACCAGCATCAGCACGCACGACCGCTGGATCGCCTTCTCGCCCTCAAGCGCCACTTCCACGCTGGAAAGCATTTTCGCTCAGGACCGCGTCGCCCTGGTTTCCGACACGCTGGCGTTCACCGCGGGAATGAAACTCGAACACAGCAGCAACAGCGGCACCGAACCACAACCTAGCGCAAAACTTACCTGGCTCCCATCGCCAAAAAACACCCTCTGGGCTGGTTTGGCGCGAGCCGTTCGCACCCCCGCCTACACCGAACTCGCCAACCAAACCGATGCAGCCGTCGTTCCCGGCTCGGGCCTGCCGAGAGCCCTCCGCGGTCTCGGCAACCCGGCGCTCGACGCTGAGCTCCTCAACGCCTACGACGCCGGCTGGCGCTGGCACCCCTCCGAGGCCTTCAACATCACCCTCACCTCCTACCTCAACGACTACACTAACCTCATCAAGGTCACCAACGGCACCCCCTACGTCCAAGCCTCACCCGGCCCCGCCCTCATTATACCGCTCCCCGAAGACAATGGCATAACAGGGCGTGTTTACGGCTACGAACTCTCCGCTCGCTGGCAGATTCTCAAAAGCTGGCGGATCGATGTCGGTTATGCCCACAACCACATTTTCCTCCAGGCCAACACACCCGACCCCTTCAACTTCACCAGCGTCGCGCGCAAAAACCCACGCAACACCGCTTCGCTCACCTCAGCACTCGAATTTTCCCAGACTTGGGAACTCCTCATCGCCGCCCGCTACGTCGACCCAATTCCTGGCCTGCAAATCCCGGCCTACCTTGAATGCGACCTCCGTCTCGCCTGGCATCCATGGCCAAACTGGGATGTCGCCATCATCGGCAACAACCTCCTCCACAACCGTCATCCTGAACTAAACCCAAGCCTCGCCGGCCCTGCAACCGAGATTCCGCGCAGCTTCCTGCTCCAGCTGATATGGCGCCATTGAAACACTCCCGCGTTCTCATAACTCTCTGCGCCTTTGCCGGTGCAGAGTTGTTCGTGCAGGCGGATCCCCCTCTGGCCGCAATCCAAGGCCTGCCCCAAGTCGCCTCCTTACAGCCCGCCACCGCCCAGGAAACCCGCGTCAAAGCCGCCTACCTCGTCAAGTTCACCCAGTACGTCAACTGGCCTGCAACCGCCTTTGACTCCGACACCGCGCCCATCGTCATCGGCGTCATCGGCCCCAGCCCATTAACCTCCGATCTCGAACAGGAAGCACGACGCATCACCAGCCCGCGCCGCATCGAGATCCACACCCTCTCCACCGCCGAAGAAGCCGCCCATTGCCATGCCGTCTATTTCGGCCGGTCCGACGCACGCCAAGAGGAAGCCTGGCTCCTCGCGTTGCAGGAAAAACCAATCCTCACCATCGGTGAAACAGACCGAACCATCAAACATGGTGCGATCATCTGCCTCGTGACTGCCGGCAAAAACGTCCTCTTCGAAGTCAGCCGCCCCGCCATGGAGCGAGCCAGCCTTAAGATCAGCACTGACATGCTTCGCTACGCCAAGAAGGTCCATAACTCGCCCGAGGAGCCAAACTGACCATGCCGGGCCTCCATTTCAAACACTCCATCCGACAACGGATTATTCGCCTCATCCTGCTCACCAGCGGGCTCGCCTTCCTTTGCGTCGCCGTCGCCGTCACGATCTACGAATCCACCACTTTCCGCCCCCGCCAACTCGACGCCCTTAAAAACACCTCGCGCCTCCTGCTCGAAGTCCTGCCCGGCACACTCGACTTCGGTGGCTACGACACGGCCAATACCTACCTCCGCACCTACGCCGAAGAAACTCAACCCGGCGTCGTCGTCGCAGCCCTTTACGACGCCGAAGGAGCCCTTTTCGCCATCTACAGCAGCGACGGCATCGCCTACCCCGCGCCCAAAACCATCGAACCATCCAACCATCGCTTCACCGCTCACGAGCTCATCCTCTGGCAACCCGTCAATCGCGGTACTACAACCATCGGACACCTCTACCTCCTCAAAATCCTTCCACCCTTCTACGCCCGCCTGCCCCAATACGCCATCATGGCCGGCGCCGTCCTTTTCGCCCTCATCATCGTGGGCTTCGTCCTCATTCACGGCGTCCGGCGAAACCTCCTCAACCCACTCGCAACCCTCCTCGCCACCGCCACCCACGTCACAGTACACCGCGACTACTCCGCCCGGGCTGAACTCAACCATCAGGACGAACTAGGCCACCTCGCCAACGCCTTTAACCGCATGCTCGAGGTAATTGGCCAACGCGCCGCCGAACTCGACCAGGCAAACACCTTTATTCGCAACGTCTTCGCCGCCACCTCCGAAGTAGCCATCATCGCCACCGACACCAACGGACTCGTCACCCTCTTCAACACCGGTGCCGAACACATGCTCGGCTACACCAGCGCCGAAATCGTCAATCGTGCCACACCCATCCTCTGGCACAAAGCCGCTGAAATCGAAACTCGCGCAACTACTCTCTCCCTCCAACTCCATCGTAAGATCTCCGGCTACGAAACCTTCGTCGCCCTTGCCACCGAAGGCCAGTCCGACGCGAATGAATGGGCATTCATCCGCAAAGACGGCACGGAGCGAAGAGTCATCCTCGTTGTCACCGCCATGCACGACAACCAGGGCAAACTCACGGGCCACCTCGGTGTCGCCACCGACATCACGCGCCGCCAACAAGCCGAAGCGGAACGCGAAAAACTTCAGGGCCAACTCATCCATGCCCAAAAAATGGAAGCCATTGGCCAGCTCGCCGGTGGTGTCGCCCACGACTTCAACAACATCCTCGCCGCAATGCTCATGCATATTGGCATCTTGCGCGACGAGCCCACCATCTCCCCGGAAATGCGCGCCGCACTCGACGAACAACAGGAGTTCGTCAATCGCGCCGCCAACCTCACCCGCCAACTCCTTCTTTTCGGCCGACGCGAGGTCATGCAAAAACAGCCCATCGACCTCGATGCCCTTCTCGGCAACCTCCTCAAAATGCTCCGTCGCCTGATCGGCGAAAACATCAGCATCGAATTCAAAGGCAGCCCCAAGGCCACCTGGATCAACGCCGATTGCGGCATGATCGAACAGGTCGTCATGAACCTCGTCGTCAACGCCCGCGACGCCATTCAAACCAGCGGCCGCATCACACTCAGCACAGCCATCGTTAAACCGACCGCTACCGCCAAATCCGCCGAAGCCCGCCCCGGCGCCTTCGTCCAACTCACGGTAACCGACACCGGCTCCGGCATGGAGGCCTCCACCCTGGAACACATTTTTGAACCATTCTTCACCACCAAAGACCAGGGCAAAGGCACCGGCCTCGGCCTCGCCACCGTCTACGGCATCGTGAAGCGCCACGAAGGCTGGATCGAAGTCGACAGCTCTCCCGGCCACGGCACCTCCTTCCACATTTTTATTCCGACAGCTCCCCCGAAACGAGACACACCGCCCATAACCAATTCAAAGACGAATTCGGCCCCAAGTGGCCGGGAAACCATCTTCCTGGTTGAAGACGACGAATCCGTTCGCAGCGCCGCTCACGCTGTCCTCCGCCAAGCCGGCTACCAAATTATCTGCGCCGTCAACGGCCCAAAAGCCATCGATCTCTGGAAAACCCGCACCCAAAAAATCGATTTACTCCTCACCGACATGATCATGCCGGAAGGATTGACTGGCTTGGAACTCGTCAAACGCCTCCGCATTGACGAACCAGACCTCAAGGTCGTCATCATGAGCGGCTACAGCCTCGAACTCAGCCAGCAAGACGTCCTCAAAAACGAACGCCTCACCTACCTCTCCAAACCCTTCGAGTCCTCCGGCCTGGCTCAAACCGTCCGCCGGGTCCTTGACCGAAACTAGCCAGCCGAGACCGTTCACACAGCCCACCCAGCCCTCGGCGTT
>JAYTWC010000172.1:0-3232 GCA_043743635.1 Verrucomicrobiota bacterium
AGAGCCATATGGGCAGCATCGTCTTTACAATCGCCAACCAAAAAGGCGGCGTCGGCAAAACCACCACCGCCGTCAATCTCTCTGCGGCTCTCGCCGAGAAAAAAATTCCCACGCTCCTGATCGACCTCGATCCGCAAGCCAATGCCACGAGCGCCATCGGCGTCGAAAAAATCGAAGGCAAAAGCCTCTACGGCCCGTTGCATGGTGAAGGCACCGCACTGGATATGATCGTACCGACACAGTACGAGCATCTCTCACTGATCCCAAGTGAAGTTGATCTCGCTGCCGCCGAGATGGAGCTCGCCCAGACGGAGAACTACCTCATGAAGCTCCGCGCCTGCCTGCAACCGGTGCGCGATTCCGGTCGCTTCAAGGCCATCATCATCGATTGCCCGCCCGCCCTCGGCATGCTGTCGATGAACAGTCTCGCCGCCGCCGACTACCTGCTCATCGCGCTCCAATGCGAATACATGGCCCTCGAAGGCCTCGGCCAGATTCTTAAAGTAGTCGAACGTTTAAAAACCGCCAACGTCAACACCGGCCTCGAGGTCGGTGGAATTGTCATGACGATGTTTGACGTCCGCACCAAACTCTCGCGTCAAGTCGTCGACGAGGTGAAAAAACATCTGCCCGAAAAGATTTTCGAGAATGTCATTCCGCGCACCGTGCGCCTGAGTGAAGCCCCCAGCTTCGGCCAGACCATCTTCGCCTATGACCCGCTTTCACCTGGCGCCACCGCCTACAAGAAACTGGCGAAGGAAATCATCGAACGCTTCAGCCTGAAGTCGGAATAATTGAAGCGTAAAGACGCCCAACAACAAAGACAGTCCGCCCTCACACCAGCTTCCCTTTGCGCTCGCCCTTCGCTTCTTTGCGACTTTGCGATTAGCCTCTGGCCATGTCTGCCTTCGCCAAATACCGCCATTCCTTCCTGATCGGCCTCCAGAGCAATCTGGTTTACCGGTGGAACTTCGCGATCCGCGCCTCATTTTCGCTCTTTCACCTGGTTGTAGTTTTTATTTTGTGGGCCGCAGCGTACCAGGGAAAAACCAACATCGGCGGCTTCGATCTGGCGCAAACGATGACATACTTCGTCACCGTGCTGTTGATGCAATTTTTCATCAGCGCCTCAAACGAAGACTACCAGATCAGTGAGGACATCCGCAACGGACTCATTAACCAGTTCCTCCTAAAACCGATCAACTACTTCGGTTACCGCTTCAGTATCTTTGTGGCGGCCCGAATGGTTGCAGGCGGCCTCGCCCTCCTGCCCGTGCTCATCTCGTTGCCACTCTTGAGCGAACATCTGCATTTCCCAACCGAAACATGGCGCATTTTCTACGCGATTCCCGCGCTGACCATGTCGGCGATCATTCAATTCGCGATCGCCTACTGCTTCGGACTGCTGACGTTTTGGTTTCTTGAAATCCAGTCTTTCATCGTTCTCTCGCTCGCGATTGAAACGTTGTTCGCGGGCCAGGTTTTCCCTCTCGATTTGATGCCGAAATGGCTCTTCGAAATTTCGCAGTACCTGCCCTATTATTACCAGATGTATTTTCCCGTATCGATCATCACCGGACGAGCTACAGAACCATCTGCCATGCTTTTCCACCTTGGCATTCAAGCATTCTGGATGCTCGCCCTGCTCGCGATCGGCGAACTCCTCTGGCAACGCGGCCTGCGCCGCCACACCGCAGTCGGAGGTTAATGCATGAAACTCTTCAGCTACTTTCGCCTCTGGCTCGCCTGCGCCCGCTACTCACTCGTGCGCACGATGATGTTTCGCATGGATTTCCTCATGTGGGGCCTCGTCGAATTGTTTTGGATGGGCGTCAACATCGCGCTCGTCTCGGTCATTTATGAACACACCGATTCCATCGCCGGTTGGGGCAAGTACCAAATGCTTCTTTTGGTTGGTTCGTCCATGATCGTGCAGCGCCTGCTCATGGGCTTTTTTTGGAGCAATCTGTTTGAACTGGGCCGCAACGTCCGCAACGGCAATTTCGATTTCTTCCTCGCACAACCCGGCAACGTCATGTTCATGGCGTCCACGCGAAAAATCGACCTGGAGGGCATCGCCAATGTTTTTGTTGCCGCCGCGATCGTCGTCTATGCCGTCGGCAAGCTCGGTCTTCATCCCGGCTGGGACCAAATCGCCATCTACGCCATCCTGTTGCTGTGCGGTCTAGCCATTCATTATAGTCTCATCACGCTCGCCGTCTCACTGTCCTTCTGGATCGTTAAGGCCGAAGGCATGGAACACGGATATTTTTCCCTCGCCGAATTTTCGCGACTACCGCGCGAGGCATTTCACGGCATCGCGCGCGGAATCCCGAACGTGCTCTTCGTCTACCTGCTGCCCGCCGTCGTCGTCAGCAATGTCCCTGCCCGCTTGCTGTTGAATGGCTTCGAATGGACCCAGGCCGTGTGGCTGGTTGGGATTGCAATTTTTTGGTTCTCGCTCGCGGTTTTTGTTTTCCATCGCGGCCTGCGCCGCTACTCTAGCGCCAGCTCATGAGCACTCCGCTCGAACAACTCCAGCAACGCATCGCCTACACCTTTCGCGATCCGCAGTTGCTCCTGCACGCCGTCACCCACCCGTCGTTCTTGCACGATCACCCGGCGGAAACGGAAAGCAACCAACGCCTGGAATTTCTTGGGGACGCCGTTCTCCAACTCGTGGTAACTGAAGCGCTCTTCCATCAATACCCGGCCGACCGCGAAGGATCCTTAAGCAAAAATCGCTCGGCGCTCGCAAAAGGAATTTTCCTCAGTCAACTGGCCCGCCAGATCGGTCTCGCCGCCTGCCTGCGCCTAAGTGCCAGCGAAGAACAAACCGGCGGACGCGACCGCGACGTGGCGCTCGGCGACGCCTTCGAATCACTCGTGGGCGCCCTCTATCTCGATTCCGACCTCGCGACAACACGTCGCGTCATCCTCGCTCTCTACGGACCATTTGCCGAACATCTCGCCACCATGCAACCCTCGGAGAACCCCAAGGGCCAGCTACAAGAGCTCGTGCAACCCGTCCACGGCAACCACGCGATCCGCTACGAAATCGTCGCTACCCACGGCGAAGACCATAACCGCGAATACGAAGTTCAACTTTTCTTCAATAACGAACCAATCAGCATCGGTCGCGGAAAATCCAAGAAGCTCGCCGAGGAAGTCGCCGCACGGATCGGATTGGAAAAACTGAGACTCGAGTTTGCCGGCTGATTCGTCCAACCGC
>JAYTWC010000173.1:0-2816 GCA_043743635.1 Verrucomicrobiota bacterium
ACGCGTTCAAAAAGGGTCCCGAAATTCATAGGGCACTGAATGGCCTTTTTCGGAAGGCTGCAAATTTCCGTTTACAACGCGTCAGACGTTTTTAGTTTCGCGCTTCCTTCATTCGCCCAGATGGCGGAATTGGCAGACGCAGTAGACTCAAAATCTACCGACGAAAGTCTTGTGGGTTCGACCCCCACTCTGGGCACCATGAAGGCTGCGGACTGAAATTACCACGCGGAGGGGATAATGAAAATGCTGGCGCAAAATCTGCGGGTTCGGCTTGGCGTTTTTGCCAATCTAGACATGCTCCTCGTTCCTCAATGACACCGAACCAATCAACTGCACCGATTCCGCTATCGCATTCGGAACCGGTGCAACGTGAGATCACGCGATTGTGTATCGAGACCGGGTTGATGTTGCTCCAGCACGGAGCGGAGAGTGCCTTGATCGAGTCGGTTACGCGTCGGTTGGGTCTGGCGCTCGGTGTACGCAGTGTTGAGGTGGCTATCATGGCCAATGCTTTAACGGTCACCACCCTAAGCGAAAATCACTGCATCACCACGGTGCGGCGCAATGAGGATCGCGGCATCAATATGCATATCGTCACCGAGGCGCAACGTGCGATGCTGGCGGTGGAGGCGGGGGAGTTGGATCGGGCAGGTTACCGGGCGCGCATCGAGGCGATCAAGCCGCAGCGATATCCGCGTTGGGTCGTGGCGTTGATGATCGGGGTTTCGTGCGCCTGTTTTGCGCGATTGGCTCAGCTGAGTCTGCCGGTGACCGAGGATAGGAGTTGGGATTGGGTGGGCCTTGGGCTGACCTTTGCGGCAAGTGCTTCGGCGATGCTGGTGCGGCAGTGGTTCGCTGCCGTACATTTTAACCCGTTGGTAAATTTCTTTGTCTCGGCGTTTGTGGCGACATCCATCGCCGGGCAGGGCGTCATTTACAAATTGGGATTACATCCGAAGATCGCGATGGCGTCTTGTGTGTTGTTATTAGTTCCAGGTTTTCCGATGATTAACTCGGTTTCTGACATGGTGAAGGGCTACATCAACACCGGTCTTTCTCGCGGCATGATGGCGGTGTTGCTCGGTTCGGCTACCTCGGCCGGAATTATCCTGGCGATGGCGATTTGGAATGTGTGGGGTTGGCTATGAATATTTTAATACAACTTCTGCAAAACATGATGCTGGCTGCGATTGCAGCGGTTGGGTTTGCCTTGGTGTTTAATGTGCCGCGGAGCGCGCTCAAGTATTGTGCAGCGGGTGGGGCGATTGGGCGTGGTTTGCGGTTTTTATTGATTACGTTGGGATTGCCGATCGAGCCGGCGACATTCGTTGCGGCCTCGGTGGTGAGTTTGCTGGGCGTCTACATCGCCCAGCGAGTGCGGGCGCATCCAAAGGTTTTCACGGTGGCGGCGATGATCCCGATGATTCCAGGTGTGGCGTTTTTTACGGCATTGCTTGCGGTGGTGGAGATTCAGCGACGCGGGCTCACGCCGGAGTTACTGAATACGGCGATCACGTCGGGTCTGCGCGCGGCGTTTATCGTGGCGGCGCTGGCGGTTGGCTTGGCCTTGCCGGGGTTGCTCATCTATCGGAGAAAGCCGGTAGTCTGAGTATTTAGACAATCTGGCGTTTTTTTGGGGGCTTTTGTGGGTGCGAAATCGGACCTGATGGTTTTGCTATTTACGTAATTGGCGGGCGGTCAAGAATCTGTAAATGGATGGCAATGACGCGGGATGTCGATTGACCGGAATCAGTGGATTATATTAGATTCCAAACAGTTGAAACGTACCTGTTAGAAGTTTTTCGACCCCCAATTTCGGTTTTCAATGATCATTAAGGCTACATCCACTGGAATGGATCGGTTTCTAAATGAAACCGATTTAGTGAGTTGTTGCCAGTTATCGGCGTTTGCGATTTTTCGCGGGAGGGAACGTGTGGCGGGCGAAAAGTTAAAAGGAGCGATTATTTTGAGCCGGTGAAACGTCCCACCTTTCAACTCTTTGTGTTTTTCCGTCGCTTATTGGTGCTGACGGTGTGGGTGGTTTTTTGCGCGAATGTGTATGGTTTGGATCCGATGCGGTCGCCCAGCCAATATCGTTTTGATGAATGGACGACGATCGACGGATTACCATATCCGGCGATCCATAAAATCTATCAAACACGTGATGGATTTTTGTGGATTGGGACAAGTGCGGGTGCGGCGCGTTTTGATGGTATTTCGTTCAGCGTTTTTACGAAAGCGACGGTGCCCGAGATGGTGGATGATGAGGTTCACGCGATTAAAGAGGATGCGGGCGGTCGTTTGTGGTTGGGCACGGGGCATGGTATTTTGTGGTACCGCAATGGCGTGTGGTCTCATCCTGTGCTCGGACCCGACATTGACGAAAAAGCAGTGCATTCACTTTGGCTTGAAAATGACGGCAGCATGTTGATTGGAACTGATAACCAGTTGTTCAGTTGTAAAGCGGGTCAGGTTGCGCCGGTTGCTCTTCCAGCCGGTGTCGAACTAGCGCGCATCACCAATGTCTCGCGTGCGCCTAATGGCGAGCTCCAGCTTTTTGGTGATCAATTCGTCCGCATTCTTGGCGAGAATGTGCAGATAGTATCAAAGAATGAGGGGCTTCTTAACACTGAAATTCGCGCGAGTGCGCAAGACGAGAGCGGTGTCTTTTGGCTCGGCACGAATCGTGGACTGCAATCGGTTCAAAAGGACGGCAGCTTGCAACTTTTCGCACCGCAACGCGGGCCGGCCATCAGCGCGGTGCGCAGTCTGCTCGTCGACCACGAGCAAAATGTGTGGATTGGCACGCCCAATGG
>JAYTWC010000174.1:0-6975 GCA_043743635.1 Verrucomicrobiota bacterium
TTGCGCGCCACTCGCGTCGGCAACACGCAGTCGAACATGTCCACGCCAAGCGCGACCATCTTGAGCAACTGCGGCGGCGTACCAAGGCCCATCGTGTAGCGCGGCTTGTCCACCGGCATGAACGGCGTGGTCGCGCCGACTTGTTTCAGCATCTCTGGTTCGGGTTCGCCTACGCTCACCCCGCCCACCGCGTAACCCGGGAAATCCAACGCCGCCAATCCTTCCGCCGCTTCGCGCCGCAGATCGTCGAAGGTCGAACCTTGCACAATCGCGAAAACATGATGCCCTGCCGCCAAAAAACCGTTGTCGGTGGCGATTTGTTTGCATTGAGCCGCCCAACGGTGACTTCGCGCCACCGCCTGCGCACACGCATCGCGCTCGCACGGCCACGGCGGACATTCGTCGAGCACCATGGCGATGTCGCTGCCGAGATTCGCCTGAATGGTCATCACCTCGCGCGGACCGAGAAAAAGTTTCGCCCCGTCCAAGTGCGATTGGAACGCCACGCCGTCATCACGGATGTCGCGGAGCTTCGCCAGACTGAAAACTTGGAAGCCGCCGCTATCTGTCAGGATCGGCCCATCCCAGCCCATAAATTTGTGCAACCCGCCAAGGTCACGCACGAGCTCGCTGCCCGGGCGGAGATTGAGGTGGTACGTGTTGCCCAAAATGATCTGTGCCCCGATCTCGCGCAAATGCACCGGCGTGATGGCTTTGACCGTGCCCTGCGTGCCGACCGGCATAAAAATCGGCGTCTCCACCACGCCGTGCCGCGTCTGCAAACGCCCGCGTCGGGCCGCCGTGGCGGTGTCGGTTTTGAGAAGTTGAAAGTGTGCGGCCATCGTCGTTTGTGCGCTGTGCGGCGACCTCCACTACCCCCGCGCTTGACCCGTGTGTCAATCCGACGTTAAATTCCGCCGTGCTTCTGGTCATCGATAACTACGATTCCTTCACCTACAACCTGGTCCAATATTTTGGTCAACTGGGCGTGGAGCAGCGCATTTTTCGCAACAACGAGATCACGCCCGCCGAAGCGCTCGCCCTCAACCCCGACCGCGTGCTCTTGTCGCCCGGTCCCTGTTCGCCCGCCGAAGCCGGCGTCACCCTCGCCATGATCGAAGCCTTCAAAGGCAAAAAACCGATCTTCGGCGTGTGCCTCGGCCACCAATCGATCGGTCACTATTTCGGCGGTCGCGTCATCCGCGCCGACCGTCTCATGCACGGCAAGACCTCGCCCATCCGCCACAAAGACACCGACGTCTTCCACGGCATGCCACAGGATTTTGCCGCCACGCGCTACCATTCGCTCCTCGTGGAACGCGCCACCTTGCCTGATTGTTTAGAGATCACCGCCGACACCGCCGAAGGCGAAATCATGGGCCTGCGCCACAAAACGCTTCCGATCTGGGGCGTGCAATTCCACCCCGAGTCCATCGCGACCGAGGGCGGAATGCGCATCTTGAAGAACTTTTTGGAACTTAACTAACCGGCCGCCACACCCACTCCCATGCGCTGCCCTAAGTGTACTTCCATCGAGGACAAAGTCATCGACTCCCGCATCAGCAAAGAGGGCAGCACGATTCGCCGCCGCCGCGAATGCCTAGAATGCGGACACCGTTACACCACGACCGAGATGTTCGTCCGCGAAGGCCTCGTCGTGGTCAAACGCGATGGACGCCGCGAAGATTTCGACCGCGATAAACTCTTCCGCGCCATCCGTGCCGCGCTCCACAAACGCCCCGTCGATCGCGAGCAACTCGACATGCTGATCGAAGACGTGATCGACGCCCTCGAAGCCCAGTACGACACCGAAATCCCTTCGCAGGCCGTCGGCGATGCCGTCATGCAACGCCTCCGCAAACTCGATCAAGTCGCTTACGTCCGGTTCGCCAGCGTGTACAAAGAATTCCGCGACGTCTCCGAGTTCATGCAAGAAATCAGCAGCCTCGGAAAGCCGAAGCCTGACGCGCACTAAACCGATCAGAAGTCCGTTTCGCCTTCTGAAATTCGCGTCCATTCGCGGTTAAAAAATAAAAATGCCCGCCCCTTCCCGCGACGAACTCCGCCGCCTGCATTTTATCAACGCCCTGTTCGCGCACGTCACCGGTCACGACCTTTACCTCGCGCAACAAATCCAGTCGGCCATCGCCTTCAGCCTCGCCGAACTCGAACAGCAGACTACCGCCAATCCCGAGTCCACCGCCAAGTACGATGCCGCGTTCTCCGAAGCTGCCGCCAAACTCCTCGGCAAGTTCTTCAGCGAACGCCCCAGCTACGGCTTCTACCACTGGAACGCGACGAACTCCCTCGAAGCCGCCACGCCGCTCTTCGCCCGCAGCGAAATCATGACCGGCCTGAAACAACTCGCCCGCTTCCGCGAATCAACGCTTCTCGTCACCAATCTTCGTCCCGCGCTAATTCCACCGGAACGCCGTGCGACCCCGCGTCTCGTAAAGAACTACGAGGAAACACTCACCTTCATCCGCGACCTCGCCGCCGCCCGCACCTCCCCCAGCGCCGACCTGCAACTACTGTTCCTGTAACCCTGATCAGACATCCCTTCCCAATCTGCGTTCATCCGCGTCCATCCGCGGTTAAATTTCTTTGTTTTCCGATAAGTTTCCTCCATCCACCTCGCCCCGCACTATTCGACCCCTTTCAATCCGCCCCGCCCCTCCGAGATTCACACTTATGCTTTTGACCCTTTGGCGTACGTGGATTTGGTGAGAACCTACACTTTCAACCTCCGCCCACCACCATGTCCGCAGCACCGACCATCATCTACACGAAAACCGACGAGGCCCCCGCGCTCGCCACCTACTCCTTGCTGCCGATCGTCCAAGCTTTCACCAAGCACGCCGACATCGCCGTGGCATCGCGCGACATCTCCCTCGCCGGCCGCATCCTCGCCAATTTTCCCGACGCCCTCACCGAATCCCAACGCACCAGCGACGCCCTCACCGAACTCGGCGCCCTCACGCTCAAGCCCGAGGCCAACATCATCAAACTCCCCAATATCAGCGCCTCCGTCCCGCAGCTGAAAGCCGCCGTCGCCGAACTACAAGCCAAGGGCTACAAACTCCCTAACTATCCCGAAGCGCCTACCAACGACGCCGAAAAAGAAATCAAGACCCGTTACGCCAAAGTCATGGGCAGCGCTGTCAATCCCGTCCTTCGCGAAGGCAACTCTGATCGCCGCGCCCCGAAGGCCGTCAAAGACTACGCCCGCAAACACCCGCACTCCATGGGCGCGTGGTCTCCCACTTCGAAAACCGCCGTCGCCACCATGGGCGCCAACGACTTTTTCTCCAACGAGAAATCCGTCACCGTTCCCGACGCCACCACCGTCCGTATCGAACATACCGATACATCAGGCAAAACCACCGTTCTCCTCCCCAAGCTCGCCCTCAAGGCCGGCGAAATCCTCGACGGCACCTTCATCAGCAAGAAAGCCCTCGTCGCTTTCTATGAAGAGCAAATTGCCCGCGCTAAAGCCGACGGCGTCCTCTTCTCGCTCCACCTCAAAGCGACGATGATGAAAGTCTCCGACCCGATCATCTTCGGCCACGCCGTTCGCGTTTTCTTCAAGGACCTTCTCACCCAACACGCCGCCACTTTCGCCGAACTCGGCGTCGACCTCAACAACGGCTTCGGCGACCTCCTCGCCAAAATCGAGAAACTCCCCACCGACAAAAAAGCCGCCATCCAAGCCGACATCGCCGCCACCTTCGCCGCCGGTCCCGCCGTCGCGATGGTCAACTCCGACAAAGGCATCTCCAATCTCCACGTCCCCTCCGACGTCATCGTCGACGCCTCCATGCCCGCGATGATCCGCGCCGGCGGCAAGATGTACGACACCGTTGGCAAGGCCCAAGACGCCCTCGCCGTCATCCCCGACAGCTGCTACGCCGGCATCTATTCAGCCGCCATCGATTTCTGCAAAGCCCACGGCGCGCTCGACCCAAAGACCATGGGCACCGTGCCCAACGTCGGCCTCATGGCCCAAGCCGCCGAAGAATACGGCTCACACAACAAAACTTTCGTCGTCCCTGCCAACGGCACCGTCCGCGTCGTCGCCGACAATGGCGACGTTCTCCTCTCCCACGAAGTCGAAACCGGCGACATCTGGCGCGCCTGCCAGACCAAAGACGCTCCCGTGCAAGACTGGGTCAAACTCGCCGTCAACCGCGCGCGTCTCTCCAACACCCCAGCCATTTTCTGGCTCGATCACAAACGCGCCCACGACGGCCAAATTATCCTCAAGGTACAAAAATACCTCGCGCAACACGACACCACCGGCCTCACCTTGCGCATCGTCGCCCCCGCCGAAGCGACCGTCCTCACCCTCGCCCGCCTCAAAGCCGGCCAGGACACCATCAGCGTCACCGGCAACGTCCTGCGCGACTACCTCACCGACCTCTTCCCGATCCTCGAAGTGGGAACCAGTGCCAAGATGCTATCGATCGTTCCCCTCATGAATGGAGGCGGCCTCTTCGAAACCGGCGCGGGTGGTTCGGCCCCCAAGCACGTCGAACAATTTCTCCAGGACAACTACCTGCGCTGGGACAGCCTCGGCGAATTTTTCGCCATCGCCGCTTCGTTCGAACACCTCGGCATCACCCAGAACCATACCAAGGCGAAAGTCCTTGCCGAAACTCTCGACGCCGCCAACGGCAAATTCCTCGAGAACGATCGTTCCCCCGGCCGCAAGCTCGGCACGCTCGACAACCGCGGCGGCCATTTCTACCTCGCGCTCTACTGGGCCCAGGAACTCGCCGCGCAGAAAACCGATGCCGAACTAGCCAAAATCTTTTCGAGCGTGGCCGCCTCACTGACGTTAAACGAAGGCAAGATCGTCGCCGAATTCGCCGCCGTCCAAGGCAAACCCGTCGACCTTGGCGGCTATTACCAACCCGACGACGCCAAGGCCACCGCCGCCCTCCGCCCGAGTACGACCTTCAACGCCATCCTCGCGACGCTCTAAAACAGGTTCGCGATTTTCGACCACGCCGCCTCGCACACCCAGTCGGTGCGGTTGCACACCTCATCGGTGCGCGCCCACACCCAGCAGGAACATACCCACACCTACCCGGAACACGCGCACACCTGGGGCATTTCAAATTAAACAATGGCCTGAAGATACAGCAGGCAAAGCAAGCTGCATGGTAGGGGCGCAATCTTGTTGCGCCCGAGGCTGGCGTTCGACTGCGGGGAAAGCGCGCAGCAAGACGGCGCCCCTACGATTGGATTTCGCGGCTACCGTTTTTCTGAAACCGCTCGAAGTCACTTCAGGTACTTGCCGATTTGGTCACGATAACTTTCGAGTTTGCTCTTCTTGCTGTTGATCAGCTGAAGCGCATCGAGCGATACAAAGAAACCATTTTTGCCTCCGTGATTGGCCCAGCCGATACAATACTTGTTGGCAAAATACAACGTGACGCCGTGGCCGACATGAGCAGCACCCTGCCGGTCTGAGTAAAGGCTGCTCAGAGAAATTCCAACAGGGACTTTCAAATTCCACCAGTTCACTCCGATCCATTCGATAGAGACAGCTCCTTTCAGCTGGCTGCCGGCCGGTGCAGCACTGAGATTTTCGACCACGACGTTCGGATGCAGCACGAACCACTGACGCGCGGGTGGTCCAACCAGATGATCGGTTTTAATATGTCGGTATTCAAAAAGTGAAGTCACCGCGATGTCCCAAAACGTCTGGGGACGCCCTTTCTCAAAATAGGCGTCCCAGTCGTCCGCCAACGCAAGCAAGCGCACCCGCGTCTCGTGCGCGGTGAAGGCGGCGGCGTTGAGCTTGTAGGGCGCGATGGCGTCGGCGAGAGATTCAACCGCTGTCTCGCGAGTCGCCGCAACCGACCCATTCGAAGTAACCACGTTAATTTGCCCGCTATTCAGCGTGATCGAACCGACGTTGTCGGCCGGATCTCCCGTGAATTTATAAAACAAGACGGTGAATCCATCGCGCTGTACCACGAGTTGCGGAAGCTGCTTCGGAAAGCCGTCGTTCGCGGACAACACGTCGGCGAAATAATCCAGCATCGGCGGCAGCTTTTCGAGATCACTCGGCTTGAGCCGCTGAGCCACGTCCTCGCGCACGAAGCGGCCGAACTCGCGGGTCGCAGCCGGGAAGCCCTGTTCGATACTCTGCCGCGTCGGCACGCGAATGGCGTCGACCACAAGATTATCCAGACGCCGCGCTTCCCGCTGGATTTCGGGGAAAAACTGCGATGTTTGCACTTTGTCTTCCTGGATTTTGAACGCGGGCGGCTCAGCGCCAAACAGGGAGGCCGTAGCATAACTAGTTACCAAGAGTAATATTTTATAAGTCTTCATGTCGCGCAGCCCAGTTAAAAATTTTCTTTAATATGCTTAACGGCCTCTTCGAATTTCTTCGCTGTATTCAGGAAATCCATCCAGCCACTGATCGAATCGGGTGTCTGCAACGCACCCTTGAGCGCGTCGTCCAACGCAGCATAAGCACCATTCAATGATTTGGCGCTGCAGGCGGAAGTAAGCTTGGCAAATTCCGCCAGCGTCCCTTGGAATTTTGTGCCCAAGATAAACGGAATAAGCCGTTCGACCGTGTGCGGATCACTCAGATATTGCGGGAACGAGTGCGTGTTGGCCTCGATGATCAGATCGGTGACGATACTGCGATAGCTCATCGTGTAAGCCGATTCGGAAATCCAGCTGCCGTTGTTCGGAGGATTGAATTGAGCAAGCCAGGTGAAGGGATCAAGCGCATGCCGGACGTTGAAAAAACTGGCCGTGCAACCACCCACGCCCGGACGCACAACCGTCCCCAGCGGGTTCGACAGGCGGGAAACGCTGTTTACGAGCCGACTCACATTGGCAAACATCCAGACAGAACCAAGCTGGTGCGTGACAATATCCAGATCCGCAATCTTGTCGTCGGGATCGTGCTCGGGGCGGTAAAGCAAATGCAGCGTGTCGTGAACGACC
>JAYTWC010000175.1:0-6296 GCA_043743635.1 Verrucomicrobiota bacterium
CACGGTGGTGTTTTTAAAAGGCTGGGCTTTGACCTGAAAACTAAGGCGGCGGGCGTTTTCCTCGGCGGGTTTGCGGACAAACCCAATGTGTTCGTTGGCGTAGCTGGCGCGTACGGACAGCTTGTTCCTGATCAGCATGCGATTCACATCGAGCGATGCACGCCACCCACCATAACTATCAGCGCGTGTTTCAATCCGGGTGAAATCACGCGAGAGATTGGCTGTAGCGGGCACCTGATTCACGGTGCCGGAGGCGAGGCCGAGGCCGAAAATGTTGGCGTTGGGTCCGCGGCTCACTTCGAGAGAATCTACCCAAAGGGCGTCGACGGGGACGCGGCCGGTCATGGCAATGTTGTTGAATGCGATGTTGGCATTGCCGATGCCGCGGACGCGGTTGGCGTTGTTGGGATTAAGGCTGACGTTATCGACCACCGCGCCCGTGCGGTCCGTGGTGATTTGGGAGTAACTGTTGGTTCCTTCGGTGCCCGCCATGTAGTCGAACACATCGTTAATATCGCGCATCGCGAAGTCGCGCATCTGCTCCTTGGTCATCACGGTGATCGACTGGCCTAGATCCTCGATCTTCGAGTTCAAGCGGGTGCCGGACATCGTGTTGGATGCAAAATAACCTTTGTTGGCGGCGGTCACCTCAAAGGGTGAAAGCACAAAGGTGTCCTCCCCGACATCTTTAGCCGAAGGCGCGTCTTCCACTGGAATTTTCTTCACAGGTGCAGGCGGTTGGTGTGCGGTCGAAGGTTGATTCGCTGCACCATCAGAGGACGACTGACTAAATGACAGCGGCACCGTTGTCGGCGCCAGCAGCACTGCGGACAGCAGGAATAGGGTCCGCCTTGGATTGGATTTACTTTTCATGGGTAGTTTTTGGGAACCGGCCTACAAGCCGGGTGTCGTTTGTTTGTGAACAACGCGCCAGTATTTTTGGCGGGATGCTCTGGGTTGGGGTTGAAGGCAATAGACTGACCTGCAAATTTCTTTCGAGAGATTGGGGGCCGAAACGAAGGAGGACCGTGACGTTCTTAATTCGAAGTATTCGGAAGAAACTCACAACTTCCCCGATGTTCACATCGTTGACTAAAACCGCCATCGACCGCCTTGATTGCCGAAAACGGATTCAACATTCGCCCATCAACGGCAGCGAAATCGTGAATAATCTTCATTAGGTTGCCATGAGACGCCCTCGTGTTTGTGCCTCGGTATAGACAAGTAGCGCGCCTAAACCACATAGGCGCGCCACGTCTGCCTATCCCTTACAGACACCAAAAGAGAACGGAGCCGTCCACGCAGGATCGATCAGACGACTTAAGGAACGAGGGGCATCGAATCACCTGCGGGGTGATCCCTACATCCACAAAATCGAAACGCAATCGGGCAGATGGTCCCATTGTTGACTACGCTGTCTACCCACTCGGACAGCCTCGCCACAGCCTCCACCCCCGCGCTTGGCTCAGCCAGATAGTTCGTAATGCAATAGATTACAAACTATCAGCCAGGTCCAAGTTCCCGATCAATAAGGTCGCCTCTGGAACTACCAGCGATACGTCACGCCCGCAGAAAGCTGGCGCTTGGACGCTGGCACGGCGGGAACCTCCTGGAAATTACTGTTCCATAGATTATTCGCGGCCAGCGAAACTTCCAAACCCGGCACTGACTGCGGCAAATAGAACAAGCCGAGCGAGGAAATGAGCGCCTCATCGCCACCGATGGCGCGCTGGTTGTTGTTCTCCTGCACGCGGGCGACGTTGTCCATGCGCAACTCAAAGCCACCGCCAAGCCGCACCGTAATCGCCACCGTCAAACGATCCTTGGCAAAGTTCAGCGCGTAGAAACTCGCATCAACCGGAACGCTGCGATAATCTGCGTTTTTGTCGAGCCAGGTATAACCAAGCACAATTTTCAACCACTTCGACGTGTAGGCGGCGACACCTTCAAAGCCGAACGTGTCAATATCGACAGAATTGGCTGAACGCGCCGCATTCTTGATGGACGAATTATATGTCCAATCCACGAGAGCTCCGTCGCGACGGTAGAAGACCGCCGAGCGAAACGACCACGAACCATTCGCCTGCGACCAACCCAGCTCGATATTGTTCGCACTCTCACGGCCAAGATACGGATTACCTCGGAAAAGCCCCGCGTTCGGGTTGGATTTGAGCGCCGTATACGTTGGCACCTGGGTAGTCTTCGCGTAGCTAAAATAATAACACCGCACGCCCCCCGTACTGAGATTATTATTCAACGCCACCTCGGCCGCAGGAGAAACCGCCGAACCATCACGATCGGTATCATCAAACGTCACCCCTGCCTTGACGACTAAACGGCTCTGCGCACCGACCGCCCAACTCTTTTCCGGAAGCAAACCGGCTTTGTAATAGTTTCGCGATTTATAGTTGTCGTTTGGTTTTCCAAACGTCAGCGACGTCGAAGCAATATTGTCCGACATAACCTCGGCGGAATAATTTAGCGTGAGAAACCCAAGATCGTTGCGGCCACTCACCGACACCGCACGTGCCCACGTCGTGTGCTGGTAGGGATTATACAGCCCAGGAGTTTCGCGGCTGTACTCGTAGTCATCTTTGTTGCGGCGATAAAACGCACCCACCTCAACAAAATCTTGCGCACCAAAACTCTCACGATGATTCAGCGCCACCAGCGACGTCTGCAAATTCTCCGTCTCATGCACACCGAACGGTGTGTAAAGGTTCGGCCAGCCAAAGAACTTCGCCTGATAACCAACAAACAAATCAGTCTGCCCGGTCGCTCCGGCCAATTGCACACGCCCATTAACCCGGGAGAACCGATTGTCGCCAAACTCAATCGTGCCGTCTCCCGAGGAATGCGAAAACTCTGTATCCGCCGCAAGACTACGACCGGCAATCTTCACCGGACTGACGTAGCCCTGATAAAAACTCTGCCGCTCAAAATCATGGTCGCCGCGGCCGAACGAAATCTCGCCCCGCGTCGAAATAGGACGCCACGCGTAAGCCACCGTACCAACATTAGCGTTAAAACCATCGAGCGCGTTATCCACGCCCGTCAATACGACTGGCTCCGCCAGCATTGCCGAGGCAACTGGGATTTCCGCAAAATAGTGACCGGTTTGCGGATCGTAAAGGGAAACGCCGCCGATACGAAAACCTGTGTTCTCGAAAATGCCGCCACGAATCGTGACGTCGGCCTGTGCCTCACCCTGGTTACGCGCCTGCAAATCGACCAACGGCTCATAGCGCAACGCCGAAACCGGCATCGCAAAACCGCCAACCGGGTCCTGATTCGCGATGCGCGGCGAATACACCGTCACGCGAGGAAGCTCGACGGGCGAATCATCGGCGCGCAACAAAGTGAGCGTTGTCAGCAACAGGATAAAAACAGACGCAGTCAGTTTCATAAAGCCGGCCAACGTGAGCGACTCAACACCCCAAAACAAGCTTTTGTTAGCCTGTTCTATAATTTGGTTAACAATACTACTCTACCCTCCGCCCCAAATCGCTTTCCTCCAGATAACGCTCTTCCCTGCCCCAAGCACTTGTCATCTATTAAATGACAATCCCGCATTTTTGAAACATGGACTGACCGAATAGACTTGTTATTTAATAGATGACAACCCCAACCGATGTCCGTGCAAGGCGCCATGGCACGACAAGGAGGCCAAATAAAAAATTGTCGTTGGCCATCCGAAATCACGACGTATCAACGAGCCTGAAAACACAAAGCCCCCCGGCGTTGACCGGAGGGCTTTGCTCAAATCTTGGTGTGCGTAAACGCTTATTCGCCGTCGCTGCCAATCGCTTCGACCGGGCAACCTTCCATTGCCTCGGTGCAGAGCGCGATTTCCTCTTCAGTGGTCGGTTGTTTGTGAACAAACGAATAGCCGCCCTCATCGCTGCGGGCAAAAAACGCTGGGGCGGTTTCTCTACAAAGATCACAGTCAATGCACTGCTGATCGGTATAAAACTTTCCAGGAACGTTTGGTTCCCATTTGTCTGCTTTGTTAGCCATGGTCCGCAAAAAAGAGTAATTGCGCTGATAGTGTCAAGAAGGAGGACAACTCATTCGCATAAAACCTCAGTCGACCCTCAGTCGAAACCAAATCCGCTGCTTATCCGGGGTGACGGCTTGAGTTCACCAAAGCGGACACCTATTTTGCGGGTTCGATGATCTCTGACCGTACCTATATGCGAGACAACTATCCGCAAGGCGGGCGCGGTGCATTGACGTGGCTTCTCTCAGCCATCGCAGGTGGCTTTATTCTCGTGGCGGCATTTGAACGATTGTTCAACTCCAGTGCGTTCACCGACTGGATGCAGTTCACTTTTGCCGGACTCCAAAAAGGATACCTTTGGCAACTCGCGAGCTACAGTTTCGTCCATCCGGCCACCGGAATCCCATCGGTGTTTGTCGTGTTTTTCAATTTGATGTGCCTGTATTTCCTCGGGCGGGAAATGGAGACGCTGCTCGGGACCCGACGCTTTCTGGTTCTTTATTTTGGGGCGGTCCTACTGGGTTCAGTTGCCTGGCTTGCGGTTAACTATCGATTCGGCGGCGCGCTCATGGGCGCGTGGCCCGGCATCGTCGCCTGCCTGACCCTGTTCGCCTTCCTCAACCCCGATCAGGAAATCCGAATGCTTCTCCTTTTCGTGCCGATAACGATCAAGCCAAAGCATCTCGCTTGGTTTCTTTTCGCGATCGATTTTGCCGGCCTGGCCATCTGGGAAATCCGCGGCATAACCTCTCCCTTGGGCTACACGCATTCCGCGCATCTCGGCGGCATGCTCGCAGGTTATCTTTTCTACCGGCTCATTCATCAACGTGAATGGCGCAACCCCGACGGCCGCGCCGATATCGAGCTGCCATCTTGGATGCACAAGTCCCGCAAAAAAAACAAAGCAGCCCCAACCCATTTTAAGGTCAACCTAACTACCCGCGAAGATCTAAAAAACGAGGTTGACCGCATCCTCGACAAAATTAACAGCCAGGGCTTAAACGCACTCACGCCCGAGGAAAAACGCCGATTGGACGACGCACGCGATCAACTCAGTCGCAACTGAGCCCTTTCGCACTGCCTTACTGGCGGTAAAACCAGCCGCCGAGAATCGAAAGCTACTTTTTCGTCGCTGTTACGTAGCCACCAATAATGCCGTCGAACGAGCCGTTGGTGAAAAACACCACCACACGCGGACGACCCGTCGGCGGCAAAGTCGCCCCGACCAGGCGTTCAAGCAAGGCCGCATTCGAGCCGAAAGCTTGTGCATCGCAACCCTGCGTGCTGAGATGCTGGGCAACCGCCTCCGAGTCGAACCGTTCACCAGCGGCAAGTTTTTCAACCCGATTAACCGCGCCCAGATAAACTTCATCAGCATGAGCCAGCGCACGAGCAAAGCCACTCTGCAGCGTGCTCGTTCGCGCCGTGTTGCTGCGCGGCTCAAAAACCGCCGTCAACACCGCGCCTTTGAATCGAGCCCTGAAGGATTGTAACGTCTCGGCGAGCGCCGTCGGGTGATGCCCGAAATCCTCAATGACCGTAAGTTCCGCTGTCGACACGAGAACCTCCTGCCGACGTTTCACACCGCGAAAACGCGCGAGTGCGTCAAGCTTGAGCGCCGTGGGATTTTCCGGGCTAACCGCGAGCGCCGCCGCCGTGGCCGCCATCGCCGCGTTACGCGCATTGAACAGTCCGCTCAGCGTCCAATGGACGCTGGCCCATGGTTTCTCTTTCCACCATAGCGTGAAAACAGCACCCGCAGCTTCCTCGATAAAATTGCCGATTCGCACATCGTTGTGCTCGCCCGTGCCGACACGCAGCACGCGCGTCCAAGGTATCCCGCCGAACGCCCGCAAATTCTCATCATCGCCATTCATGACGATCCAACCGTTACGCGGAACGATGCGTGTCAGATGATTGAACGTCCGCTGCACATCCGCGAGATCGCGAAAAATATCGGCGTGATCAAACTCCAGATTGTTCAACACCGCAATGTGCGGCGCATAATGGATGAACTTGCTGCGCTTGTCGAAAAACGCACTGTCATACTCGTCGCCCTCGATAACAAATGGTTCGGTTGCCGTTCCCAGATGACTGCCCATGGGCGGATCCTGTGGCACACCACCGATCAAAAAACCCGGATCTCCGCCATTTTCGCGCAAGAGAAACGCCGCCATCGACGTCGTGGTCGTCTTCCCATGAGTACCGCAAACCACAATATTGCGCCGCGTCTTCAGCACCGTGTCGTGCAAAAGCGCAGGCAGCGAAGTAAATGGAATCGCCCGGGTATCCAGCA
>JAYTWC010000176.1:0-5006 GCA_043743635.1 Verrucomicrobiota bacterium
GTCGCGGACAGCGGTTTGGAGGAGAGCGATAAAACGGTCGCGGGCGGAAAGTTGAGCCATGGACGTAGTCCGACCGAGCCGGCAGAAAATGCAAAATGAAACCGGTTACCGGAACAGGTTGTACTTCACGATGGCGTAGATGGCTCGGAAGCCGTCGCGCCAACCAATTTTTTTGCCCTCTGCGTAGGTGCGGCCGGAGTAGGAAACGCCGACTTCGAAGATGCGGAAATTGCCACGCGATACTTTGGCGGTGATCTCTGGTTCGAAGCCGAAGCGATTTTCCTCGATTTTGATGCCCTGGATGATCTCGCGGCGGAACATTTTGTAGCAGCACTCCATGTCCGTGAGATTGAGGTTGGTGAGCATATTCGAGGAGAGCGTGAGGAATGTATTGCCTACGCTGTGCCAGAAATAGAGCACGCGGTGCGGGCGGCCGCCCATGAAGCGCGAGCCGAAGACAACGTCCGCTTTATTCTTGGCGATGGGTACGATCAGCGCGGAAAACTCCATCGGATCGTATTCGAGATCGGCGTCTTGCACGATGACGAGGTCGTGCGTGGCATGCTTGAAACCGGTGCGGAGTGCGGCGCCTTTGCCCTGATTTTTTTCGTGGTAAATGATCTTGCTGACGAGCGGGGCGATTTCGTTTTCCAAGACTTGGCGGGTTCCGTCGGTTGAGCAATCGTCGACGATGATGATTTCGAGCGGCGAAATGCCACAGCTGCGCACGACATCGACGATGTGGCGGACGGTGGAGCGTTCGTTATAGCAGGGGATGACGACGGAGAGTGAAGGCATGGGCAGGCGGCGTGCAAAGATTTGCGATCAAGCAGGCCGCGAAGGCAAGGCTGCACGAAGTCTGGAGGGTAAGGCGATTATCTGCGCGGTGCGGGCTTACGCAATTCGTCGAGAGCCGAGCAAAGATGTGTGAGGTCGTTTGCTTGGATTGCACCCATATTTTTGAGGGTCACCTGGTATGCTAGCATAGCTCGGCCGCCGACGATCAGTTTAACGTCGGTAGGCAATAGTTCGCGCAAACGGGTTAACTCGCCCTCCATGCGCGGGTCGTCCTCTGGGTACACGAGACTAAGGGCCACGGCGCGGGCGCGGTTTTGCTTTGCTGCACCGGCTATCTCCGGAGCGGGTAGGCTTGCTCCCAGGTATGTCACGTGCCAGCCGAGATTGGCTGCCAGCGCGCCGACGAGAAGAGCTCCCAACTCGTGCAGCTGGCCGGCCGGCGTTGCAACGATAAGAACTGGTTCGTTAGCGCCGCTGGCAAATGGTTTGGCGGCCTGCGCGAGGTAGGTTCTTAGTACAGCGCTCGCGAAATGTTCGTGCGCTGCGGTGATCGTGCCATCGCGCCAGAGCGTGCCGATGGTCTGGGCGAGGGGAGCGGCAACGCGTTGCAGCATGCCTTGGGCGCCGAGTGTGGTTTCGGCATTTTTCAACGCCTGCTCCAGTGCACGGGAATCGAGTGCCTTCACCGCATCGAGGCAGAGATCGAGAAAAGCTGTTGGCACTGATGTCGCCGAGAGTCCGTGTGAGGCGTTCGCTTCAGTGGGGGAAAGCGTGGCTGCAAGTTTTTTTAGTTGCTCAGTCGGCAACTTCGCCACGTAGCCGATGCTCTGCCCGGTCTGGGTAATCTCGCGCAACAACACCAGGCGCTCCACTTGTTCGTTGGTGTATAAGCGTCGGTTTGTGGCCGTGCGCGTAGGCTCCACGGCCCCGTAGCGCTTCTCCCAAATGCGGATGACGTGAACACTCAATCCGGTACGGCGGACGACGGCATTGATGGAGAGAAGGGTGTTTTTCATTAACTAGACAAAATATAGACAAAAACTTCTCCGATTGGCAATAGCGAATTTAAGCAATGTAATCAACTAAACAAGAACGATAAGCACACGAGTAAAGTTCTAGCGTTGAAGTGGGATGATGCCGTTTAAGTTAGACAAAACCTTGACAAGTCACAAAAAAACTAGACAGTGCGTCTATCTTCATGGCCGATCTGCATCAGCCTGAGCTAGCGCTGCGAAGTAAATCAAAAACAGGAATCTATCCCCTAACCATAAAACTGAAATAATATGAAACACTCCCTTATCGCCAAAACTACTGCCGCTCTCGTTG
The DNA here is from genome assembly GCA_043743635.1 of Verrucomicrobiota bacterium. Classification (GTDB taxonomy): domain Bacteria; phylum Verrucomicrobiota; class Verrucomicrobiia; order Opitutales; family Opitutaceae; genus JADKHC01. The sequence continues at coordinate 2,125 of JAYTWC010000176.1, forward strand.
CACTCGTTCTTGCCACGTCCGCCCAAGCCTCTTCCTGTTCCGTCGCCAAAGAGAGCAAGGATATCGTCGCCGTAGCCGCCGGAGCTGGAACTTTCAACACTCTCGTCGCTGCCGTCAAAGCAGCGGGTCTCGTCGAGACTCTTCAGGGGGCGGGTCCGTTCACGGTTTTCGCGCCCACCGACGAAGCTTTCGCCAAGCTTCCTGCCGGCACGGTTGAGTCTCTCCTCAAACCCGAGAACAAGCAGAAGCTGATCGCGATCCTTACCTACCATGTTGTTCCCGGCAAAGTCATGGCAGCAGATGTCAAGTCCATGCAGGCCAGCACCGTTAACGGTCAGAAACTGTCTCTGGTAGTCGCGAACGGCGGCGTAACGGTGAACAACGCTAATATCGTAGCGACCGATGTCGCGGCCAGCAACGGCGTGATTCACGTCATCGATATCGTCGTATTGCCGATGTAACTGAGGACCTTTCTTCGCGAGGCGGGGAGCACGGGCTCTCCGCCGTTTCAACCTTGCTTCGCTACGCGTATCCGATCCCTCCCCACGCCACCGTTCATGACGCTGCACGCCTTCAATGCTGAGCTTTGGTTGCCCGAAAAACGCGATGTCGTTTTTTCTTTCTTTGCGGACGCCAGGAACCTCGAAGCCATCACGCCGCCCTGGCTCAGCTTTGCCATCGTTACACCAGAACCAATTGATATGCACACCGGTGCGAGGATCGACTACCAACTGCGAGTCCACGGATTCCCGGTGCGCTGGAAAACCGAAATCTCGATCTGGGATCCTCCCTATCGGTTCGTCGACAAACAACTCCGAGGGCCTTACCGGCGCTGGGTTCACACCCACACGTTTGAGGAAAAAGATGGCGGTACACTCTGCCGTGATCATGTCGAATACGCCGTGCTGGGCGGACGATTCATCAACTGGTTCCTCGTGCGGCGTGACGTCGAGAAGATCTTCGCTCACCGGCAGAAATTTCTGCGAAGGCGCTTTCCGGATCAGTCCAAAAACAGGGCTTAATATAACCATGAAGAAAGCCCAAATACGGAAGCTTCCCGTTCCCTCGAATGATTTACGCCTCGGTCTTTGCTGCCAGTTTGTCGCGCAACCGATCAAGTTTCGCACAACCACGGCGACGGCGTTGGCGAAATTGCCACGTCGCGAGCAACTCAGCCGACTGGCGGCGTTGGGCGCGGCTAACGCTGAGTCACTCTTTATCGCTTTGCAGTTTTGTGCCGAGCACGGAATCGGTTCATTCCGGATAGGCAGCTCGATTCTACCGATCAAAACGCATCCGAAGATCGGATACAGGATCGACGAGTTGCCTGGTGCTGATGAAATCGTTGCACAGTTCCGCTGCTGTGGAGACTTCGCGCGCGCGAACGGAATTCGCACGGGTTTTCATCCCGACCAATTTGTAGTCCTCAACTCGCCCGATGCTGACATCGTCGCTCGCTCGATCGCCGATATCGAATCGCAGGCGGAGATCGCAGAATGGACCAACGCCGACACGGTCAATATCCACGGCGGCGGCGGCTACGGCGACAAACCGACGGCTCTTGAACGTTTCCGCCGCAACCTCGACCTTCTTTCGCCCCGTGCCCGGTCGCGGCTGACCGTGGAGAACGACGACAAAACGTTTACTCCTGGCGACTTGTTGCCCCTTTGCCGGGCCGGAGGCGTGCCGCTGGTTTATGATGCGCATCATCACCGTTGTTTGCCGGATATATTGAGTCTTGAGGAGGCCACCGGCGCTGCGTGCGCGACCTGGAACCGCGAGCCACTTTTTCATCTTTCTAGTCCGCTGGAGGGCTGGTCGGGGCCGAAGCCGGAGCGGCACCACGATTACATCGACCCAAAAGATTTTCCGGCGGTCTGGCGGGGCTTGGCTCTCACCGTCGAGGTGGAAGCGAAAGCCAAGGAACTGGCGGTCGATCGGCTTAAGTCTTACCTTTTCGGAACGGCCTAATGCCTAATTTCCATGACTGAAACTCAATTGATTCTCGTTACGGGTGCCACCGGTTATGTGGGCGGACGTCTCGTGCCCCGGTTATTAGAGGCGGGATATCGGGTGCGTTGTCTGGTGCGCGATCCCGCCCGTTTGCAGGGTCGCGCGTGGTTGGCGCAGGTGGAAATTGTATCTGGTGATGTTTTTAAGCCGCAGTCGCTCTATGACGCGATGCAGGGCGTGAGCGCGGTTTATTATCTCGTTCACAGCTTGGGCGGAGGAAGCGATTTCTCGGAGCGCGATTTGGTTGCTGCACGTCACTGCGCCGAAGCGGCAAAAGCTGCTGGAGTACGGCGGATCATTTATCTCGGTGGTCTAGGTGATCCGCAGTCGAACCTTTCGCCGCACCTACGTTCACGTCAAGGAACGGGCGAGGCCTTGCGCGAAGCGGGTGTGCCAGTCACGGAGTTTCGCGCCGCTGTCATCGTTGGCTCCGGCAGTTTGTCGTTCGAGATGATCCGCTACCTGACCGAGCGCTTGCCGGTAATGATTTGCCCGCGCTGGGTTTTTACGCGGGTACAACCGATTGCCATCCGTAACGTGCTCGATTACCTCGTGGCGGCGCTTGGATCGGTGGAGAGTGCAGGTCGCGTGCTGGAGATTGGCGGACAGGATGTTTTGACCTACGCCGGGATGATGACCGGTTTCGCCAAAGCGCGCGGATTGAAGCGCCGGTTGATTTCTGTGCCCGTGCTCACGCCTCGACTGTCGTCGTACTGGGTGCACCTGGTCACTCCAATACCAGCCGCTATCGCCCAACCGTTGATTAAAGGATTGGGTAACGAAGTGGTCGTGCGTGACGACACGGCCAGGCGACTTTTCCCTGCAATCGAACTGCTCGACTATGAAACTGCGGTGCGACTCGCCCTCGG
>JAYTWC010000177.1:0-14484 GCA_043743635.1 Verrucomicrobiota bacterium
TCCGCTTCAAACGCGCGTGCGTTATTATCGTCAGCACAGACGTACTGCACTTCACAACGTGTCCCGAGCGCAGCCCAACGGAGCACTCGCAACGCCTCGCCCGCCCCGGAGCGTAAAGCCTCCGAAGCAGATGAAATCGATGGAAATTGCGCAGTTAGAGCCATGGACTGGGTTTGGTCTAGAATGTAATTTTCACGCCAGTCATGAACATATTGGCTTTCGAGTATGCGTCCTGCGGCGTAATGCCATCGAGCCCTCGCATAATGAAGCGATCATAGTTCGCATCGATCGAAAGCCATGACGTGATTTTCACCACGACTTTAATCCCCAGATCGAGCGTCTCCAAATACGATAGGCGATAATCAGATGAATAGAACGGCGCCTTGCCTGTACCCGTTTCCGCCAGCACCGGCTCGTAAGACGTCGTGATCCGCGAGCGATCAAGATTGTAATAATAGAAATCCGCTGCGGATTGCCGATAATAGCGGACCGACGGTTGCACGATCACATGCTGACCAAATTTCTGGATCCACGCCAAAGCTTCCGTGTGACTGGTGATGCCGAAACTGTCGTGGTAATGTCGATACGAGAAGTCGACTGCGCCATTGAGTCGTTCGAAATTGCGATTCAGGCCAAAAAACAGGCTCACCTTTTTCTTTTCCTCCGGGCGATTTTCCGGCGGCGTATAATACGTTCCAGGATCGAGATTCAGCCGGGTGGTTGAAACGATCTTGTAAGGATCGCTCATAAAGCCACTCGCCGTTCCGTAGACCACATTGGCCGTGACCGACGTGTTGGGATCCAGCAATTGCGTGATGCCCGCGATAAAATCGCTGCCCTCCTTGTGCCGAAGCTTGCTCCAGTTCAGTTTCCACTCCGCGATAGAATCTTTCGTACCACCATAGCCGAGGGTCACGGTTGTGTTTTTATCATTAAAATCCGTCACCGTATTTACCGACCAGCCATCCGACACGTAATCGCTCTCACGGCTCACACCATAACCAATCGACAGGTTTACACGGGGGAACTGATGCGAGAGATCTGTAGTCCACGCCTTGCGTCGATCCTCCATTTTAGCCTTCGGAACAACATTCCCCGTCGCCGGACGCTCGCCCGTCGGAGTTGCACCCGCGATCGAATCAAGCAAGCCCATCGCCTTAAAATGGGTATCGGTACCAAGATCCAGCTCGAGCTGGGAATATTGTGAATCCACCCGGATCCGGTTTTTATCCTCCTGCCACGATTGAGCCTTCACCGTCAGGCTGTCCTCGGCGCGCGCTCCACGCGGTTGACACAAAAATATAACGCCAGCAACAAAACCAGCGCGCAGAACTAAGAAAGATGAATTGGCGGGAGACGTGACGACGGCCATGGCTCACAATCGACCGCAAATTTCCTCAGATGTAATGCATTAAGTTAATTACTGCACATTATTACTTTTGCTTTACATAGATTTGCGAGATCATTGCCGCTCCTAATTCGCAAAAAAAATTCGCCCAGAATTCATCACGCTGATACAAGAGAACCACCAACATAAGTTCCTCCACTTCTAAACGCGATAACCGCAGTGTTCGGGAACAATCATCGCCCCTCTGAATCGAGTATCCGTTTCACCGTTCATAGAGAAAACACCCTAACTCACCCCAATCGCCATCTGACTCAGATACGGCTCACCTCCTCACGACCCCAAAATATTTTTTACCGAACTTTTTTTCGCAAACAGAGTATCCTAGGCATAACTCAACCAACTCACTCTATGCAATTCCGCCCGTCGCCCCGCCACCTTTTCGGATTTCTCATTTCTCTCATTCTTCTTTGCTCAGCCGGACTGCGTGCCCAAGTCACCGCCTCACTCGTCGCCCCCGAAAACTCCATCCAACCCGGACGCGTCTTCACCGTCGCTCTACGCCTAATTCACGAACCCCACTGGCATACCTATTGGCTCAACGCCGGGACTGGCTACCCCACAAAACTCACCTGGCAACTGCCCGCCGGTTGGACCGCAGGCGAAATTCAATGGCCCGCTCCGATCGCCATTAAAGACGCCAGCGGCACCGTCACCGGCAACGGCTACGAGAGCGAAACCCTCCTTCCCGTCACGCTTACCCCGCCTGCCAATTTGAAACCCGGCGACACCGTGGAACTACGCGCCAAGGCCGAATGGCTCATGTGCAAAGACACCTGCGTGCCCGGCGAAACTGATGTTTCGCTCTCGCTTCCTATTTCTACCGATACACCTGCCACCGACAAAATTCAGGGCGCCGCCCTCTCCCGCCAGCCCTTGCCGCAGCCAGCCACCGGCTGGCAAATCACCGCCACGCAAGGAACAAAAACCATCGCCCTCACCCTCTCCGGCGGCAACACGCCGCTGCCAAACGCCCGCTTCTTCAGCACCGATGCGCTCATCCAATACGACGAGCCCCAATCCGTCTCTACCACCGCCAAGGGCGTTCAACTCGTCCTACCTGTTTCGCCCTCGTTCGAAGGCAAACCCGCGAGGTTAACCGGCGTCCTCACCTACGGCGAATCCGCCGAGCAACGTCGCGGACTTAGCATTGACGCAACCCTCTCTACAACTCCCGTCACCACCAACGCCCCATCGCCAAAAGGCCTGCTGCCCACGCTGCTTCTCGCTTTTGTAGGCGGTCTCATCCTCAACCTCATGCCCTGCGTATTCCCCGTGCTTGGCATCAAGATTATGGGCTTCGTCAACCAAGCGGGCGCCGACCGCCGCAAGGTCACACTCCATGGCGTAGTGTTCACGAGCGGCGTCCTCCTCTCGTTCTGGACGCTCGCCGGCGTTCTCGCAGTGCTTCGTGCCGGTGGCGATCAGTTAGGCTGGGGATTTCAACTTCAATCTCCTGCCTTTGTTTTCGCACTTGCAGCAGCCATGCTCATCTTCGGCCTTAATATGAGCGGTGTGTTCGAGTTCGGCCTGCGGGCCACCTCGGTTGGCGGAGATCTACAAATGAAAGAGGGTTATAGCGGATCCTTCTTCACGGGAGTGCTCGCCACCGTCGTCGCCACCCCGTGCAGCGCACCCTTTCTCGCGCCTGCTCTCGGCGCCGCGCTCTCCATGTCCACCCTCGCTTCGTTCACCATCTTTACCACCATCGCGATCGGACTCTCAACCCCCTACCTGTTACTCTCGATTTTCCCCGCAGCCGTGAAAGTCCTCCCGCGGCCCGGCGCTTGGATGGAAACGTTCAAGCAATTCATGGCCTTCCCGCTGTATGGTACCGTTGGATACCTCATCTGGGTGCTCGCGGGACAAATCAGTGACTCCTCGTTCCTCAATGCACTGCTTGGCTTCACCCTCATCGCCATGGCGATTTGGCTCTATGGCCGCTGCACCGTACCGGGAGCCAAACCCGCCCGTGTTCGCTTCGGCTTCATCGGTGGCGCTGTATTGATTGCCGCTGGCGCTTTGCTCGGTTGGCCCCGCGCCGCTGCACCCACTGATATCGTTTGGGAAAAATGGAGCCCCGCCGCCGTCATCTCCGCCCAGCAAGCCGGCAAAACCATCTACGTCGATTTCACCGCCCGCTGGTGCGCCACCTGCCAGGCTAACAAACGCCTCGTTTTCGGCTCCACCGAAGTGAAACGCGTCCTCCATGAACGCGGCGTCGTCATGCTTAAAGGCGATTGGACCAACCACGACTCCGCCATCACTGCCGAACTCGCGAAATACAACCGCAGCGCCGTGCCCTTTAATCTCGTTTACAAGCCCGGCGTTGCCGAACCAATCGCGCTGCCTGAACTCCTGACCGCCACAACGGTGCTTTCGGCGCTCCAAGGCACACGTTAAAATACCGAAGGCTCCAGGGCTCTTGGAACAAAAAAACCTCCCCGGGTAGTGTTGGTGCGAACCCGCAATTCCATCCGGCTAACCTGCAGCAACACAGGTAAACGCTAAAAGCTCGCCGCATGGGCCATCATCCGCAACCCTCTTGCTCCCATGGCAAGGGCTTTCCGCATAAGGTTTCGCAGACGCTCAATCCGAACGTGGCTTTTGACCGGATCATTACTTCTTGTCGTTGGGTTGGCCGGCACCATGACAATCGTCATTGTAGGTCAGGAACGCATCGCTGCGCGAAGCGTGGCCCACACGGAAGTGGAAGGAGTTTCCCGACGAGTCCTCTATCGAGTGGAACAGTTACTACAGGCAGCGGAAATGACTGCGGAATCCGCTTCACGCGCGATGGGTGGCTCAGCAAAGCCTTCATCCGAATGGGAATCGATTTTCATCCGGCTCGTCCCAGCCTTTGAGCAACGACCCGAACTCACCTATCTCGGCTTCTCCCTGGCCTCTACCGGTGAAGCCGCCTTCCTTCATCGCCGAACTGATGGGTTGATGGAATTTCTGGTTTATATCGACGAAGCCGAAGGAAAACGCGTCATCCGCAGCTATCATTACCAGGCTGGAAAATTTTTTCTCGCCGATGAAACGCCTTGGGATGGCTACGATCCGCGCAATCGGCCATTTTTTCAACAAGCAGCCGCTTTACGAAGACCGGGTTGGACTGAAGCTTACGCATTCACCGACTACGAAGGGCGCACTCCGGTTTATGGCACCACCCATTTCCTCCCGATCTTCACTCCCTCGGGTGCCTTGGCCGGAGTTTGGGACGCCGATTTCGACTCGGCCTCGCTGAGCGAATTTTCACGGCAACTTCGCCACGAGACCGGCACCGAGACATTTATCGTTGAAACACGGCAAAACGGTCAACAATGGCTGATCGGCCACCCGGACAAAGGGCACATCGGCCTCGGCGAAGTACCAGCCATCACACCCCAACAATGGCTGAACGCCCAAGCTTCGCTGCTGCTACCAAATGCCGGCCACAACTGGTTCGGCAACTTTGGTGAACTCAAATCCCCCCGCCCGCACTGGACGGTATTCACGCTCGCTGATGGCAGTCTCGCGGCCGCAGCCTTTCTCCAACGCCAACGCTGGCTGATTATTGCAGTGGCCGGTGGAGCCATGGGGGTCGCCGTGCTGGGCAGCCTTCTTTTTGCACAGCGCATGGCGCGACCGGTGGAACAACTACGCGAAGCCGTCCGCAGACTGGCGGTTGGCGGAAAACCCGAAATAACCCTGCGCAACACACCGCGCGAACTGTTGGATTTAGGCACAGCCTTTCAAGAAATGGTGAAGTCCATCTCTGATCGGCAACACGAGCTCGCCGCTGCGAATACCACTCTCGCCCACGAGATAGACAAGCGAGCCGAACGCGAAGCACTCCTTGATGCCGTCATCTCTCACGTTCCTTTTGAGCTTTGTGTGTTCGACGAACACGGCACCTGCATGCTGCAAAATCCCGCCGCCCAAGTTCGAATGGGGAACCTCATCGGTCACAAGCCCGACAACACCCCGAGTACCGGTGGCACCTCGTTGCGGCTCGCAGAAAACTTTGAACGCGTCTTCAAGGGCGCAGTTGTGCAACGCGATTGGGTCGGACAACAAAACGGCCGGATTGTCTTCTCCCACGCGATTTTTGCGCCAGTGCGTACCCATGGCAAAATCACCGGCGTTGTTTGCGCCAGCATCGATGTCACCGAACAGCGGCGCGCCGAGGAAGCCCTCCATTCCAGCCAACGACGACTTAGCCTACATCTGGAAAACACGCCGCTCGGCGTGATCGACTGGACGCCAGATTTTCGCGTCGCCGCTTGGAATCCTGCCGCAGAACTAATCTTCGGCTGGCCTGCCACCGAAGCGATCGGCAAGCACGCCGAATTTATCATTCCAGAAAACGAAAGAGCTGGCGTAGACAACTCCTGGCAAGCCCTCCTCAATAGCCGGTCGGGCACTCGTTACTCAAATCAAAATATAACCCGCGACGGACGCACGATCGAATGCGAATGGTACAGTACGGTCGTGGCGGGTACAGACGGTCAAGTCGCCAGCGTGTCGTCACTTGTGCTCGATATAACGGAACGCGCCAGCGCCGAACGACTGTTCCGCGAATCAGAGGAGCGCTTCCAAAAAGCCTTCCGCCGCGCGCCCATCCCGCAAGCCATCGTGCGCCTTCTCGATGGCAGCATCGTCGACGTCAATGATCGCTGGGAGCAAACCTTTGGTATCGATCGTCACAACGCCACTGGTCGTGCCGCAGCCGATTTAGGCCTATGGCCTGATTCGGCTACTCGTGCCCACATACTTCATGAACTCGACCAGACGGGCGAAATCCACGACCGCGAAGTCAACCTAACCCGTTCCAACGGCCAAACCGGCGTCTTCTTGCTATCCATCACGCTGGTCAAAATCGAGGCAGACTCGACCATGCTCATCACCCAGATCGAAATCACCGCCCGCCACCGCGCGGAAAGTGAAGTACGTGCGCTCAACGAAAATCTCGAGCACCGAGTAACCGAGCGCACGCAAGAACTGGAGCAGGCAAACTCCAAATTGAAAGAACTTGACCGGCTCAAGAGTGAGTTCCTTGCCACCATGAGCCACGAGCTTCGCACGCCGCTCAACTCAATCATTGGCTTCAGTTCCATCCTCAAACAGGGCATGGCCGGCGAACTCAACCCCGAGCAGGGAAAACAGCTCGCCATGATTCATGGCTCCGCGCGCCACCTGCTCGGCCTGATCAACGATCTGCTTGATGTCTCCCGAATCGAAGCAGGACGCGTCGAAGTGTTCTACGAGCAGGTTGATCTCACCGAGGTGCTGCGCGATGTGGAACGCACCCTCGCGCCCATGGTATCAGCCAAGCACCTCACGTACTCCACTGAATTTCCTGCCAAACTAACATCCATCTACAGCGATCGAAAACGTCTCTATCAAATCGTTCTCAACCTCGCCAACAATGCGGTCAAATTTACCGAAACCGGAAGCATCCAGGTATCAGTTGCGCCCAAAGATGACTGTATTGCGATCGCCATTCAAGACACCGGGATCGGCATTCGCCCGGAAAATATCGCGCGCCTTTTTGAAGCTTTCCGTCAAGTCGATGGTTCAGCTCGCCGTGTCTACGAAGGCACGGGACTGGGCCTGTTTCTCGTGCGCAAACTCCTCACGCTGCTCGGAGGCTCTGTCACCGCTACGAGCGAATTCGGCAAAGGTTCGCTCTTCTCCATTACCCTTCCGCTTGTCGCCCCGACCAAAACCGTCTCCGACCCAACTCCCTCTTCGTGGGGAAAACGCCCAACCTCCTGATGAAACCCTGCGTCCTTCTCATCGAAGACAACGAAGCAAACCGCCACCTCGCCACTTTTCTTCTCGAAAAGCTCGGCTGCGAGGTGCGCCACGCCGTTGATGGAACCCAAGGCCTCGCGTTGGCCGAGAGTACCGCGCCAACTCTTATCGTCCTCGATATCCAAATGCCCGAGATGGACGGCTACGAAGTTGCCGCACGCCTGCGCGCCCAGCCCGCCACAACGAAAATCCCCGTACTCGTAGTCACATCGTACGCACAATCGGGCGACAGACAGCGAGCCATGGACCTCAGAGTCGCCGATTACCTCGAAAAACCATTCGAACCAGACGATTTTATCAATCGAGTCACTCGCCTTCTACCCGTCAAACTACCACCCCCATGAACATACTTGTTACCGAAGACAACCCCCAGAGTCTTTATCTCCTCGAACAATATTTCACCGGCCGTGGCCACGTAGTCTGGTCCGCTACAAATGGCCGCGACGGCCTCGCCCTCTGTCGGGAGCGCGGCTTGCCCGACGCCGTCGTCTCCGACGCGTTGATGCCATTCATGGACGGCTTTGAGCTCTGCGACGCCATCCGGCGCGATTCACGCCTTAGCAAACTGCCCTTCATTCTCTACACCGCCACTTACACAGCGGAAAGCGACGAACGCTTTGCCCTCTCAATCGGTGCTGATCGTTTCGTGGTAAAACCCATTGAGCCGAACCAACTTCTATCGATTGTCGAGGAGACAGTCGCCGCCGTGCACGCTCGACCAGAACGCTCGGCCTGCCGCCCCCAACTCCTGTCCAGCCAGCTGCAAGAATACTCACGAATGGTTTTGGTTAAACTCGAGGACAAACTACTCGAACTTTCACGAACCAATTCGGCACTCTTAAAATCCGAAGAATCCGTCCGCACGCTTAATGAAAGACTCGTCGCTACCGTTCAACGGCTGGAAGCCGAAATTGAAGAACATCGACGCGCTGACGAACTTCTCCGCATGGCCCAACAAGCCGGCGCCACTGGCTGCTGGGAATGCAACGCTGAAGGATCAGTTCGCTGGACCGACGAAGCCCGCGTGATCCTCGGTTTTCCAGGCGCGGGAGGACCGAACACCTTTGCGGATTTCGTCCGTCACGTCGCGGCAGACGACCGTCCTCACGCCCAATCTATCCTCGAAAACTTACCGTCATCTACCGCCAAAACTATTGAAATTGACGTACGCTTCGAGGGTCCCAGCCAACCCAAGGCGAAACACCTTCTTTTGCGCGGCGGCCTTTTCCCTGGCGCCACCGACCAACCAACCCGCTGGCTTGGCATCGTCCAGGACATCACCGCCCGCAAAGAGGCGGAGTGCCGCCGCCAGTTTCTTGAACTCCAACTCTTTCGCTCTCAAAAAATGGAGGCGCTCGGCAACCTGGCCGGCGGCATTGCGCATGATTTTAACAACATCCTCACGGCCATACTTGGCCACACCGAATTACTAAGGATGGAATTTGACCCAAAAACTTCCTCAACTTGCTGCAAGGACTATTTGGCCGAAATTGACAACGCAGGTCTGCGCGCCCGTGAGATCATCAAACAAATCCTCACCTTTAGCCGACGCCAACCAACCGAGCGCCATGCAACAGTATTCTCAAACGTCGTCGAGGATGCCTTGCGTCTCGTACGTTCCACCATCGGTAAAGTAAACAAAGTACAGGTCACAATTTCCACCGACCGGTCGGTGATCGCAAACGACAGCCAGATACAACAAGTCTTGCTCAACCTCTGTACGAATGCCGCACATGCCATGGCTCCCACCGGAGGAACTATTTCCGTTTCACTGACTGCGGCAGAGATCGAACCGAACCCAGTCGGCTCCCGTTCCACACTCCAACCCGGCTCCTACGTGCGCCTCAACGTCAGCGACACCGGCAGTGGTATGGAACCGACGGTGCTTGAACATATCTTCGAACCTTTCTATACAACCAAGCCTTCCGGCGAGGGCACGGGACTCGGCCTTGCCGTCGTCCACGGCATCGTTCAATCACACGAAGGAACCATTAGCGTCGAGAGCTCGCCAGGAAAAGGAACCACCTTTTCATTATATTTTCCCGCCGTTTCGGCAAAAGAATGCGCCCCCATCCCGACCCGACCAGCCGAAAAATCAGCCGGTAACGGCCAAGCCGTGCTGGTGGTGGATGATGAACCAAGCGTGGCTCGAACCTGCGCACAATTGCTTGAACGGCTCAACTACCGGCCCACGGCTTTGACTGATCCAGCCCAAGCCAGGGAGCTTTTTGAACGCGATCCACACGCCTTCGCAGCAGTGATTGTGGATTTCCTAATGCCACGCATCACCGGCCCCGACCTCGCTAGGAGTTTTTGGAGCAAACGACCGGATTTGCCTGTCATCCTCATCGCCGGGTTCGGCACTCAAATGGATTCCGCCCGGGCCCGGGCGGAAGGTTTTGTAGATTTCCTGGCAAAGCCCTTCACCGCGAAGGCCCTTTCCTCTTCACTCACCAACGCCCTAGATCAAAAACTGACGGCACCCGCTAGAAACCAAAATACCTGAATCGATTTTGGCGATTGTTATATGTTATGTCATCTATTAAATGACAAAATGCCCATCCCCATGCCCTGAATTTTCGGCAAAGTCTCTCGTCCAGCTTTCACAGCAGGCACGACATTCTCATCCAAAGCACACGCTTTGACTCTCACTTCCTTTGTGACCCAGCGTACTTAATTCTCAAATTCATCTTTGCCCCGCCGCCCCAATCCGTGAATCTCACGCACTGATTTCATGGATTCTCCCCTCGACAACACTCCTGCCTGCGACGCCGTCCCGCCGATCAATTTTCGTGCGCAGCTCAACGATGAGCAGTTTAACGCCGTCACTGCCGAACCAGGCCCTCTCCTTGTGCTCGCCGGCGCCGGCTCCGGCAAAACCCGAACCCTTACCTATCGTGTGGCCTACCTGCTCTCGCAGGGCGTGAAGCCTTCGGAAATCCTCCTCCTCACTTTCACCAACAAGGCCGCGAAAGAAATGCTCCACCGCGTGCAGGAACTCACCGGCATCGAGCCCGGCCGTTTTTGGGGCGGCACGTTTCACTCGATCGGGCACCGCGCGCTCCGCATCTACGGCGAGTCGCTCGAACTCCCTCGCAACTTCACCATCCTCGACGCCGACGAATCTGAAAGTCTGCTCAAACAAGTCGTCGAGACCGAAGACAAACTATTCTTTAAGGACAAAACCAACCCGCGCCCCGGCCCGCTCTTCAACGTCATCTCCCTCGCCCGCAATACCCAGTCCGCCCTCGACGTGACGATTGAGAAAAACTTCGCCCAGTACAAAGATATCAAATTCGTCTTCGCTCCCTTCGCCGCCGCCTACGCAAAAAAGAAACGCGAACAAAACGTCGTCGACTACGACGACCTGCTCGAACTCTGGCTCGCCCTGCTCACGAAAGTCCCCGAAGTCGCCACCTATTTCGCCCACCGCTTCCGCCACATCCTCGTCGACGAGTATCAGGACACCAACACCATTCAGTCCCAGATCATCGACCGCCTCGGCGCGCACCACCGCATCATGGCCGTGGGCGACGACGCACAATGCATCTACTCCTGGCGCGGTGCCGACTTTGAAAACATCATGACCTTCCCGGACCGCCACCCAGGCACCGTCATCCACCGCATCGAGACGAACTACCGATCCAGTCCCCAGATTCTCGCTCTCGCCAACAGCGTTCTTCAGGCCCAACCCAAAGGCCGCCACTTCGACAAAGAACTCCGCGCCCACCGCGGCAACTCGCACAAACCCTACGTCATGCAAGCCATGGACGACCGCGAGCAAGCCGATTTCATCCTTAAACGCATCCGTGCACTCACCGAAGACGACGGCGTTTCTCCCAACGAAATCGCCATCCTCTACCGCTCGCACTTCCTAGCGCTCGAAGTCCAGCTCGCCCTCTCGAAGGCCGGCATTCCCTACCAAATCACTAGCGGCGTGAAGTTTTTCGAACGCCAGCACGTGCGCGATCTCGTTGCCCTCATCACCTTCGTCTACAATCCCGCCAACGCCTCAGCGTGGAACCGCATCGCCATCCTCCTCCCAAAAATCGGTGAAAAAGGCGCCGTCAAAATCTACGGCGCCGCCATCGATCACGCCCGCCTGATGAAAAAAGATTTCATCGACGCCCTCGCGACCGACGACGTGAAATCCAAAGTCCCGAAAGACGCGAAAGAGGAATGGGTTTCCTTCTGCGCCTCGCTCGCCGAAGTTGCCGATACCATGCGCAACGAAAAACCCGCCAAAGCCGTCGAAATGGCGGTTGAGGGTTGGTACGGCGACTACATGCGCGGAGCCTACGCCGACTACATCGACCGCCTTGACGAACTAAAAGCCATGATCGGCTTCGCCCAACGTTACGACAACATGCAGGACCTCCTCGCCCAGATCGTGCTCCTCAACGGCGAAACCAGCGACCGTCAGGTCGACCCCGACACAGCAGCGATTAAACTAACCACCGTCCATCAGGCAAAAGGCCTCGAATACGACGTCGTGTTTCTCATCGGCCTCGCCGACGGCCAATTTCCCGGCCGCCGCAGTATCGAAGCTGGCGACGTCGAAGAAGAACGCCGTCTGTTCTACGTCGCCGTGACCCGCGCCCGCAACGAACTCTATCTTTGCTATCCCCGCGTCGCGACCCGCGCCGGCCCGGGCGGCATGCTCCTTTCGCCAAGTCGATTCCTAACCGAGATCGACCAAAACCTTTACGAACCCCTAAAGATCAAGCGCAGTTACGGCTGGTGAGCTGGTCCGCATTTTGAGCGGCAAGAAACGAAGAATCAAAGCCAACAACACCCGCCTTCCGTTCTCTTCGTTTCTTAGCTTCTTCGTAGTTCAAATTCCGACCAAGCGCCCGGCAACCTTGACACGCAAACCTCCAGTTGCCTATTAATGCTGCCATGGACCTCGTCTTCAAAGCCTTGGCCGACCCCTGCCGCCGCTCGCTCCTCGACCGCCTTCACGCCGCAAACGGCCAAACACTCAAGCAGCTGTGCAAGGACCTTGCCATGACCCGGCAAGCCGTGACCAAACACCTCGCCCTCCTCGAAGCTGCCAAGCTCATCTCCATCACATGGCAGGGACGCGAGAAACTCCACTTCCTCAACCCCGCTCCACTCCGCCAGATCTCGGCTCGCTGGATCGACAAATACGAACGCCAGCAACCCGGCGCGCCACCTTCGTCACTCCGCCAGATTGCGCAACCTAAAGCTTCCCTATCAACTGACGCCGAAAGCGAAAACCGCTGGGCCGACCTGCACAAATTTGATTTAACTCAATTGTAGTTAAACGCCAAAAGGGAGTGCGAAGCGTCCCTACCGGGCAGTGCTTTGATCGGCCTAGTCGCGCTGCTTGTGGACCACTCGCGTATCGCACATCTGATCATGCATAGCGCGCTTTTCAGCATCAAAAGCAACCATGAGGTAGCCAAAGCCAAGCGTGAAATATTTACTCACGATTTCCGCAAAAAACCGGCCAAATATTTGCCCTTGGCTGAGTCGCGAACCATCACTGCGAACAACTTTCAAACCAAGCGCCATCTTGCCCGGGGTGGCTTCAAATCGTTTTAAGAAAAACCAATAGTACACGATTCGCATCGAGGTATCCACCAAGGCAAACAACCCCAACTGCTTTAAGAGAGTTTCCAGCTGCGCCATGTCTCCGTCGACCAAATGCATTGGGTTAATTTCGGCCACATTCATGACATGACCGAGAAGCCGGCTCAAAACCAGAATCACGAGCCAATCAATCAATGCCGCACCCAAGCGGGGCCAGAAAGACGCATAATTCAATTTCTCGCGCTCCTCGGCCAAAACCGGGTTTGCCACGGGTTCAACGGGGCCAACACCCACACCTGTGCCGGTAAAAGGCAGCGCAATCTCCGGCGGCGTCAACGTCGATGCCACGTCCGAATAACTCTTCCAATCCGGCATGCCATGCTGCCAGACTAGCGTGTCATCCTTGATGATTTTCTCGCGAGCGAGACGCGCAAATTCGGCGTCACTCACCGGTCCAAGACGTTGGTTATAGTTGGCGTAGTACCACGGCATATTTCGATTCCTTGTGCGACTTTGAATGCCCCGAGGCACAAAAGACGCAACGGGAAACTTCAACCGGCCCGCCACCACGCCACTTTACACCCCTCCCGTTCCGTGTTTCGTTCCGGCTCATGCGCACGCCGTTCCTCGCCGCCCTGCTAGCCTTACTTCCCCTGCTCGCAACCGATGGCTTTGCCAAACGCGAAACGCCCGTCGAACAAGGCCTGCGCACCCACACCCTCCTCATCGGCAACGGCGCCGAACCCCGCGACCTCGATCCTCACGTCGTCATCGCCTACACCGATTACAACATCCTCGTCGCCCTCTTCGAAGGCCTCACCGTCCTCGACGAAGCCACCTCACGACCGTTGCCTGGCATGGCCGAACACTGGGATATCTCTAACGACGGCCTCGTTTACACCTTTCACCTGCGTGCCACCGCCAAATGGTCCAACAACGAGCCCGTCACCGCTGACGATTTCGTCTACTCGATGGAACGCATCCTCTCGCCACAGCTCGCTTCCGAATATGCCTACATGCTCGCTCCCATCAAAGGCGCCGAAGACTACAACGCTGGGAAAATCAAGGACTTCTCCGCCGTCGGCGTCCGCTCCCTTGACACCAAAACACTCGAAATCACGCTCGCCCGACCCACTCCCTACCTCCTATCACTCGCCGCCCATCAATCCTGGTTCCCCGTCCACCCGGCCACACTCGACAAGTTTGACGCACGCCACCGTCGCGGCACGGCCTGGACAAAACCATCAAACATCGTCACGAACGGCCCGTTCACTCTCGAGTCCTGGGCACCCGACGAACGCATCGTGGTGAAGAAGAATCCTCTCCACCACGACGCCGCCCAAAACCAACTCGAGCAGGTCATATTTTTCCCCATTGGCGATCCCGACGTCGAGGAGCGCAACTTTCGCACGGGCCAGCTCCACGCCACGTACAGCATTCCGGTCAATCGTGTCGCCACTTATCGCGCGCAATCACCGTCGCCGCTCCGCGTCGAAGCCTTGCTCGAAACCAACTATTTTCGTTTCAACGTCACCCAACCTCCCTTCAACGACGCGCGCATTCGACGCGCCCTTAGCCTCGCGATCGATCGAGCCCAACTCGTCAAAACCGTCCTCAAAGACACGCGCCTGCCAGCCTGGTCCCTCGTTCCACCCAACACCGCTGGTTACAATTCCACCGGACGCGCCGGCACCGATTTTGCCGTTGCCCGTCAGCTCCTC